>QNAR01000108.1 GCA_003643975.1 Thermotogae bacterium
AAGGCCACGGTGACGAGCCAACTATTTCTGAGTTAAAAGATATAATCAAAGCCGCGAAAAGCGGAGAATACATCGCCGCTTTTGGGGAATACCAGCAAAACAACAAATCCATAGAGATAGTGGCTAGAGAAGCTGGAATTGCTAAATCTGAACTCGACCCTCTCGGTATAGGAAGGAAGGATTTCAAAGATTTCTTAAACTGGAATATCACCCGTATAATGGAGGTTATAAATGTCCATTGATGTGATCTTGAAAATTGAGAATCTAAACTACAATGTTGGAAGAAATCACATTTTACAAAATATATCCTTTGAAATAAGGCGTGGGGAATTTGTTGGACTTATTGGCCCGAACGGTGCCGGCAAATCCACGCTTGTAAAAGCCATCATCGGAGAGCTTGAAGGTTATCAGGGAAAGGTAGAACTAAAAGGGCAAATCGGTTACCTTCCCCAACAAAAAGATTTCGAAAGAGATTTCCCCATATCCGTTAAGGACGCTGTGGCTATGGGTCTTTATAAGAAAAAAGGACCATTGAGATTTTTCAATAGTACGGATTGGGAAAAAGTGAAAGAGTTGCTCAAAATCGTGGGCGCTGAAGAGCTCTATGACAGAAGAATCGGAGTGCTCTCTGGTGGTGAATACCAGCGCGTCATGCTCGCAAGAGCTCTTGCAACAGAGCCTGAAATTCTGATTCTCGATGAGCCAGAAGCAGGTATCGATGAGATGGGCAAAGCTTCCTTTTACGAACTACTCAGCAGTTTGAAAAAAGAAAAGGGCCTTACCCTGCTTATGGTGAGCCATGACATAGGACTCGTTTTTGACGCCTGTGATCGCATAATGTGCCTGAACAAAACTCTTCATTGTCACAAGAGCACTCACGAAGTATCTCCAGAGGATTTACAGGTTATCTTTTCTCCTGATTTTGACTTGTTGATACGAGGAAAAGACCATTTGCATAGGGAGCATGAACTATGAGTTTTTTTCAGGATATGTTTGTCTTTGAGTTCTTAAAAAACGCATTTTTCGCCAGCATACTGGTAAGCATTTTGACAGCGTTGTTTTCAACGGTTGTCGTCTTACGAAAAATAGAATTCATAGGTGATGGCGCAGCCCACGCATCGTTTGGAGGCCTTGCTCTCGGATTTTTGATTGGAATAAGCAGTACACTCGTAGCAGCCATTTCCGCGGTTGCTTTTGCCATAACCATAAGCTATTTCAGTCAAAAAAGGCGGGTTTCGGAAAACAGCATGATAGGCATCCTACTTCCATTGTCAATGGCACTGGGAGTTATTTTCCTCTCCTTCGTCAAGGGTTACACACCTGACGTGATGAGCTATCTCTTCGGAAACATCTTGCTTGTTTCAAAAGCCGATGTGGTACTTTTGCTAATACTTGTCGTTATCGCTGTCTTGTTTTTCTCGCTTTTTCACAGGGAAATCGTTTATTACTCCTTTGATGAAAAAATGGCGAAGCACTTTGGTGTCAATACCGGATTTATACATTATTCGGTGCTCATAGGCATATCTTTAAGTATCGTGGCTTCTGTGAAAATAGCCGGGATAATTCTCGTAACTGCGTTTCTTGTTACTCCCGCGGCCACGGCTAAATTGATGGCAAAAACATTTAAGGGTATGGTTACCTTTGCCATTGGCTTGAGTATAGGTGCATCTTTCTGTGGCATGATTTTAGCCTACTACCTCAACATTCCACCGGGATCAGCCATTGTCGTCGCGCTCTTTGTGGAATTTCTGGTTATATATTCTTTTACAAAAAGCAAGAAAGCTTGACTATTTGTACCATCTGAAAAGGAGGTGCTCTGATGGATGTAGGTACGCTAATATTCCAAATTTTCTGGATGATATTCATAATCAGCATGTTTGTACCCTTCCTCCGCTCTGTCAACTTAAAAGGAACAAGATTGGCCGCTATAAGGGAACTCGAGAACAAAAGGAAAAGCCGGGTGATTACCCTTATCCATAGGCAGGAAGCGATGAGTTTCTTTGGATTGAAAATGAATAGATTTATCGACATCGAAGATTCAGAAGAAGTGCTCAGGGCGATTAAACTAACCCCGGATGATATGCCCATCGATTTCATCATACACACACCCGGAGGCCTTGTTCTGGCTGCCGAGCAAATCGCAAGGGCTTTGAAGAAACACAAAGGCAAGGTGACAGTCTTTGTCCCGCATTATGCCATGTCTGGCGGTACATTGATCGCCCTCTCCGCTGATGAAATCATTATGGACGAAAATGCTGTGCTGGGTCCTTTAGACCCACAAATAGGGCAATATCCAGCTGCTTCAATTTTGAGCGTAGTGGAAACCAAGGACAAAAACAACGTTGATGACGAAACGATGATACTGGCAGATATATCAAAAAAGGCCATTGGACAGATGAAAAAGTTCGTAAAGGAGCTTCTCCTCGAGAAGATGGGTGAAGAAGAAGCGGAAGAGCTTTCCGAAAAGCTCTGTTCCGGGACATGGACCCATGATTACCCTATTACCGTCGAAGAAGCTCAAGCACTTGGGCTAAAGGTGAACTCAGAAATGCCAGAGGAAATATACTCGTTAATGAACCATTACAAACAGACTGAACAGCGCAGGCCTTCAGTACAATATGTTCCGTTGCCTTACAGAAAATCAGACAATCAAAAAGCTCAATGATCAAATATTTCTAAAAGAAAGTTCTCATCTTTGAGTTTATCCCAGTTTATTCGACCCTCCGGATGGAGGGTTTCGACTTTCTTTCTGCCAAGCAGTTCTTTAGCCAGAGCGATTTGCCTGAGCTGGAGTACCCGGGTAAGTATCTGGTTGGCATTTTGCGGAGAAGCATCTGATTTTAGCAAATTCAGGATTACCGTATCACCATCTTCAACAAATGAGACGGGAATTTGTGTGTAGTACGTTGTGCTCACATATCTCCCCCCAAGCGGGGGAAAAAGCCCCGGAAAAGCAACAGAAGCTTGAGCCATGGCCTTTGCAGTACCATTGAAAAGGAGTGGCCTTTTCTCCACCAAATCCAGGAGTTCGATATAGATGCCGGTATAAACTGTGTTCGAGAAAGATTCAAACCAGCAAAAACTTTCCCAGTTAGCCAGATAGCCGGCAGTCGTCCAGCGGGCACAGTAGGCTATTTCTTTTCTCCTGGTAGTGCTTCCTTTACAACTTCCGGCATAAGCTCTTTCCATGACCTTGAGGGGATCTTCAAAAGTTTTCAAAAAATCCAGAACAATTTCAGCAGCTTTTCTCTTGCTAAATTCCTTAGCAGAGATAGCGTACAAGCCCGCAATGCCGTTCAGGATAATTCCCGTTGTTTTTTCTTTTCGTAAATATTTACGTATGTACGGAATAGCCATAAGTCCTGAAAGCCCAAATCCCCCAGCGTGAAGATTCATACTCTTATTTCCCTCTTCTTAAGTAGGCCTTTTGTATAAGTGTAAGAACTTTCCATTAATTCAAAGGATTCTCTGAATTTCAAAGTGCCAATATGCGAAACCGGTGGAATAATGAGAAAATCAGCTTTTTCCTCTTCTCTACGCAAGGTTGACAATTTCTCCGTTATAGCTTCATTAATCGTAGTAAGAATCTGGTTTGAAGTTTCGGGTTTCTTTGGGCTATGTTGCTTTTCCATCAAGTTCACCGCCACGACATATTCAGCTCCAAGTTTCCTGGCAGCGGAAACAGGCAGGTTATTCAACGTTCCCCCATCTACCAACAATCTTCCTTGCAACTTTATGGGAGGAAAAATTCCTGGAATTGACATAGAAGCCTCCACAGCCTCCAGAAGCCTTCCAGAAGAAAGAAAAACATCCTCTCCACTGTTCAGATCACAGGCAATACAGCAAAAGGGTATTTTCACATCTTCAAAGCGGAATCTCTTCAAATAATGCCTGAAGATGCCGAAATAAATCCACGATGGTAATACGGATATCCTTAAAGACATATACCAGCAACCAAGTTTAGCGAAAAAAGGAGAATACTTATGATCAAGAGCGGAAAAATCAAAAGGGAAGAATTTCAAAGCCCTTTTGTAAACCTTATGTGCGTACCTCCACAATAACGAAGCATCCCCTAAAAGGGCATAGCCAGCGCCGACAACGGCCCCTATACTAACCCCAACGATGAAATCGGGTCTAAAACCCGCTTCTTCAAGGGCTTTTATCACTCCTACATGTGCTGCGCCTTTCGCTCCGCCTCCACTGAGCACAAGGGCTTTTCTCATGATTTTCTCAGCGTGTCCTCCTTAAAATGGGTTAAATCTATTTCATGGACGTATTCAACAAATATCCTTGCTATTTGCGGATCGAACTGAGTTCCAGCGTTTTTTATGATTTCTTCAAGAGCTTCTTCGAAGCTTATAGGTGCTCTATATGGCCTGTTGCTTCTCATTGCATCGTATGCATCGACGATCGAAAGGATTCGCGACAGCAGTGGAATTTCCTCGCCTTTAAGGCCTTCAGGGTATCCCTTGCCATCCCAGCGCTCATGATGCGCGGCGATAATAGGGATCATTTTCTTTAGAGAGCGAAAGTTCTTTAACATATCCACCCCCGTTTTTACATGTTCCCTTATGATTTGCAGTTCGTAAGCATTCAATTTTCCGGTTTTTAACAGGATCTCTCTCGGTACACCTATCTTCCCGATATCATGCAACAACGCAGCCCATTTTAGTGTGTTGAGTTCATCCTCATTCAAATTCAATCTTTTTCCAAGCATAATTGCATAGTTAGCTACACGAACACTATGGCCGCTTGTATAGGGATCCCCTGTTTCAAGAGCCCTTACAAGGGCATAGATAACTTCCTCTTTTGCCTGGTTTTCCAGTTCAGTAACCTGCCTCATTCTGAAAAACTGGGAAGCGATTTTTCCAAGATATTCGAGTTTTATCCTGGAACTCTCTGAAAATTCTGTGTCTTTTTTCGTATCAAGGCTTATATTTCCAAGATATTCTCCGTTGACGTAATAGCCAACCATCAAAGATACCTTGATTTCTAAAGCCCCGGCTTTTATAAAAGCTTTCTGGTACTTCTCAGGCAATTCTTTCTTGTTGTAATCAGAAATATTTTTGACAACAATGGCTTTTTCTTTGGCATTAATCATATATTCTGCAGGAATTTTCAGATCATACAGCGAACTGTCATATCCTCTCACAGCCCTGAACTTCCAGAAGCCATCAGAAATCACCGAAACACACCCGCTATCAGCTTCTGGAATGAATTCAAGTGCAAGATCAAGCAGTTTTTCAAAAAATATGCGGTCTGAGACATTTGGATTCATTTCCGCAAATGTAGCAACTGCATCAAGGAGGAGTTTGTTGAGTTCCTCGACGTGTATTTCGCTTTTATGGAGCTTTGATTTTATAATCCGGTAAGAAAAAACGGCTGTCAATGCTCCAAGCGCAGAGATGCCGATAATTATAATGCCAACTGTTAGCAATCGCTTTGCTTTTTCTTCATTAATCGAAGGCATGAGATATTTACCGAACCATTTCTCAAGAACTGAATAATAAGTGCTTTCTTTGTCCTTTAATTGTTTCTGAAAAAAATTATCCAGAGAAGCTTTGAGTCCCTGGCGTTTTTTGCTCAGCCCGATATAAAGATCCACCGAACCAAGTTTTTCAATAACCATCTTCAAGCCACGGCCATTATTCAGATAATAAGTGCTCAAGCTATAATTCAGCAAGCCGGCATCAATATTCCCTGCCATTATTGAATTTACAATCTCTTCGTAAGATCGGTAATAAACTTTCTTAACAATGACATTTTCCGTGGTGAGAAACTTATCCAGAAAGGTTTCGTGAATGTCCTTTACAAGCACGCCTATCTTTTTGTCAGAGAGTTGTTGAATTGAAACGATATTAGAAGTATTCTTGACAATTACAACTCCATGATTAGTGAAAAGAGGCGTGTTGTTGAAGGCCATAAATTCCTCACGCTCAGGTGATTTTGCAACATTTAGGAGCAAATCAATTTCATTGTTTTTTATCTTCTCAAGCAAATCAGGAAATTCTCCGTAAACAAAGCTGAGCTCATATCCTGAAGCTAAAGCCCAATCTTTGGCAAGATCTACAAAGAATCCCTTAGGGGTGCTTCCATCCATATAATTTAATGGGGTATTTTGGTATACACCAACAAGAAGCAAATCACTAGCAAATAAAGAAGTGCTTATCAGGAGTATAAATAAAATAATGATTCGCT
>QNAR01000109.1 GCA_003643975.1 Thermotogae bacterium
CACACTGGTTCTTACCAGCCAAAACCTGCTATGAACTGCTTGCGCAGTTGCTTTGAACTTCTAACGAAGTTGCCATGAACCGCTTCGCGGTTGACTATAAGACAGGGCTTGATGTTTTCTCGTTACTTGGCTCTTGATCTCGCTTCTCGGACTCTCGGATTCTCGGCTCTTGATATTCTCGCAACTCGAATCTCGAATCACGCAACTCGTCTCTTTAGTTCTCGCAACTCGTAACTCGGTTCTTTAACTCATAACTCATAATTCATAACTCGGTTCTTTGGCTTTTTAGCTCTCGTAACTCGAACATCGTAACTCGGCTCTTGATCTCGGATCTCGGATTCTCGGTTCTCGTACTCTCGGATTTTGTAACTCGAGTTTTAGGTCTATCTTAGCTATATTTGCTGCCTAAGCCTATGCTATAATTAATTAGAGGTGGTTGAATGCTCCATAAAACACATCATGTTAGCGTCCGCGGAGTGGTTATCGAAAAAGGCAGAATCCTGGTTGTTAAACACGCCCATAGCAACCGACCTCCCTTCTGGTGCTTTCCCGGTGGCCGGGTAGAAGACGATGATGAAACGTTAGCTCGGGCCCTTCAGCGTGAAATGATTGAAGAAACAGGTTTGAAGGTTGAGGTAGGAAAAGTGGTTTACACACAAGAATTTGTGCAAGAAAAGCTTCTTGAGTTTTTCTTCCTTTGCAAAATCAAAAGCGGAAAAGCAAAATTAGGAAAAGATCCTGACAACCCAGGTATCCCTATTTTGGTGGATATATCATGGGCTTCTCCTGAAGAGCTTCTTTCAATGCCTGTGTTTCCACGGACTCTTGCACGCAAAATCTCCACCGGTGAAGTGCAACAGATAAATCACCAGGTGCTCTATACAAAAGAAGAGATTTCCAATCCCACGGACTAAATAATGTGTTTATTGGGTTTAACACCTCAGAAAGGAGGGGTTTTATGAAGTTCAACATCTACGCAAAGGAAATTACTGTTACTGAATCAATGCGTGAGCATCTTGAAAAGAAACTCTCCAAAGTAAACAAAATCTTCGACGAGAACAGATTCATTTCAATGGATGTAAGGATATTAAAGGAAAGAGGGCAGTACAAATTAGAGTTAACAGCACATTTATCTGGAATTGTTGTGAGAGTTGAAGAAAAGGGCACTGATTTCTATCTTGCCGTCGATAAGTTAGCAGATATTTTTGAAAAGCGCTTAAAGAGATTCAAAGAAAGAAAGTCTATAAAGCATAAATTAAGTGTGCGAGAGATAAGCGATTCGATTTCAGTATCTGAATACGCGGAAGAAGAGGGTAGTATGATAACCAGAAGGAAACGCTTCTCCATTAAGCCAATGACTCTTGAAGAGGCGCTTCTTCAAATGGAAATGCTCGGACATACGTTTTTTGTCTTCAGAAATGCTGAAAGTGGCGAAGTAAATGTCCTATACGCAAGAAAGAACGGCTCAGTTGGCCTTATTGAAATGTCAGAATGAGTTTAATGGACCGGGCTTTACGCCTGGTCCATTAGTATTTCGGAGGTGAAGAAAGATAAAGAGAAATAGAACTCAGTCAATTATCTTCAGTTCTCTTGAAGATGAAGTTAGAATAGCGATTTTAGATAGCGGTTCCCTTGAAGAAGTATTTTTTGAAGAAATGGATAATGAAAGTTATACCGGAAATATTTATCTTGGAAAGGTCGAAAGCATCGTTCCCAGTCTTGAGGCCGCTTTTGTAAACATTGGGATTGGTAAAAACGCTTTCCTCCGTTTCAAGGATTCTCAGGGAAAGCAAACTCTTGAAAAAGGGAAAAAGATTTTGGTTCAGGTAAAGAAAGACCCAATTGGCTCCAAAGGGCCTCAGGTAACTTTGAAAGTTAGCATCCCAGGAAGAAGCCTCGTTTATATACCTTTCTCTAAACACATTGGGATATCTAAGAAGATAATCGAAAAAGATGAACGGGATAGGCTTATGAAAATCGCCAGAGAATCCTTAGAAGAAGGAGAAGGCGTAATTTTCAGAACAGCTGCTTACGGTGTTTCAGCTGAGACCATTCAGGAAGAGCTGGAGAGTCTCAGAACGTTATGGCAAAAAATCGAACAGCAGTTTAAAAGAGGTAGAAAACCAAAATTGTTGTACGAAGAACCGAGCCTTGTGGAGTATATACTTAGAGAACGTCTAACGGAAAATACAAGAGAAATCGTCGTGGATAACGAGTATCTCTGGCATGATGTAGTTCAAGGAATAAGCAAATTTAAAACGGGATTCAAACCTATCGTGAGATTTGTTGAGGAAGATGCCTTTTCTCACGAAGGAATCTATGAGATGTTAAAAGTTCTGTACACCAGGGTTGTTCACCTAAAAAGTGGCGGTAATATCATTATTGATAGAACAGAAGCAATGACAGTTATAGATGTTAATTCCGCGAGTGACACTACTGGAAGCGACGTCGCCGAAACTTCTTTGAAGACAAACCTTGAAGCGGCATCTGAAATAGCCAGACAGCTCAGGTTGAGAAATATAGGTGGAATCATTGTCATAGACTTCATCGATATGAAGTCTGACACAGCACGCAATGAAGTACTCAAGCGCTTAAGCGAGGAACTTAAGAAAGACAAGGCACGTTCATATATAATGGGATTCACCCGGCTGGGACTTCTTGAAATGACGCGAAAGCGCTCCACAGCTGCAATAGGGTCAAAAATCTACTCAAATTGTCCTGTTTGCAAGGGAATTGGCCTGATAGAAGCACCGAAAATAGTTTACCAAAGGCTATTAAAAGACCTGCAAAAAGGATTTAAAGACGAGAAAATCAAAGCAGCAGAGGTGGAAGTTTATCAAAATCTCTCGGGTATCCTTACCCCAGATGTTCAAAAAAACCTTTCAAAAAGCTTCAAACGAAATTTGAAATTCAGTTTTACCTGGCCAATACCAACCACTTATAATATCAAGTTCAGCAAGAAATGAAGCGAATTTAGTAACCAAAAGAGCTTTGAGTTTTCATCAATTTGGAAATTCAAAGCTCCATTCCTTCAATTAAATCCCCAATGGATTTTAGCCAGTCAATTTTCCAGCCAAAAAGAGTTTTCTTGAGAAAATAAATACGTGGGGTTTTAAGCTCTGAAACAATCTCATAGCCATTTCCCATGCTTTTGACAAGAACGGGATAATATCCATCCTGAATCGCTTTTTCGACTTCTGAAAGCTTTATTCCAGCTTCCTTCAAGTTTTCAGCTTCCAGTACATCATTGCCTTCAAGATATATTCTGTCACAAACTTTTCGTTCAGCTTCATTATAAAGAGTGATCAGTTCATGATTTACTTTATCAAGTTCGTTGGCATAAAATGGGATAAAGACGGAAGAGACCTTTTTTGGGTTATATAAAAGCTTTTTAACGTCGTTCAATAAAAAATTGCTCATTTTTTCATAACCTGAGAGGTTCAACTCATAGGTATTTATAAGAGATGTAAACTTGAAAGCATAACGTGATTCCGTAAAATCTTTCACATATTGTTGATATTCCGAAAGAACTTCAACAGGTGTTTTACGAAATTCTCGAAACCATAATAAAAAGCACACAGCAAGTACAATGACAAAAGATGTAATGGCCACGATTTTCAGCTTTTTAAGCACAAAGCACCCCCATATAAAAGCTTTCAGCTAAACTAATGATAACATAAAAAAAGAAGCCTTTCGGCTTCTCCTGGTGGGTGCGACAGGGATCGAACCTGTGACCTCTTCCGTGTGAAGGAAGCGCTCTCCCGCTGAGCTACGCACCCATCAGGAAGATTTTAGCATTCCCTATGTTGCATGTCAAGGCTCATGGCGCTTACCTCTTTAATATCGATTGTGCAGTGTTTAAAACTTGAATCCTTCATTAAAAAGCTTTTCGCATGTTTTCACAACTTCACTGTCATATAGAATATTGCTCTTCTTTTCAATTTCTCTCAGTGCTTCGTCATAATTCATAGCTTTTCTGTAAGGCCTATCATGAGTCATTGCTTCCATAACATCGGCAACAGCAATGATTCTTGCTTCTTCTTCAATGCTCCTACCCTTTAGACCTTCCGGATAACCAGAACCATTTAGGCGTTCATGGTGATGAAGTATGGTTCGATCCACAGACCAGGGAAAATTAACACTATGAGTGATAGTATAACCAACTTCCGGATGATGCTTTATAATATTGAATTCTTTCGCATTCAATTTACCAGATTTCAAAAGCACCGACTCCGGAACTTCTATCTTGCCAATATCATGAATATTCGCAGCAAACTCTATTGCCCTGACTTTTGTCGATGGGAGACCGAGCTCTTTTGCAATTTCTTTGGAAAGTTTGGCAACTCGCTTTTGATGACCTATGGTATAAGGGTCTTTCTTTTCTACAAAAGAAGAGGTTATTTCAGCAAGGTTTACGATCGACTGCTGGTAATTATCAGCGTGCATCTTTTCATCTTTGAGAAGCTCTTGCAGTTTTAAAGTAATCATCTTTGTTTTTTGATGTGAAAGAGAGTTATTCAAAGCATATGCGACATATTTTGACAAAATCTCGAGAAAGGAAATTGCTGTGCGTGTGATAGCATTGACCTTACAGCATGCTGTCAAAATAACTCCTGTTGTAGATTCTTTTATCCTCAATGGGATAATAAGAATCGAACGTGCTTGAACTCCATTGGAAATGACTTCGTTAACCATTTTCCTTAACCCATCAGTTATCGTATCCGCTTTATCTTTTCTGAGGCAAAGGCTCAGATTGCAATCTGGAATATACACGATTTCACCCGTTCGCACAGAATATGCAAGTTCTCCTTCCTCTTTATAAAGAAAAATCGGTGGGATCTGAGCAGTATTAACTTCTTTTTGCTTTATCCATCCAGAAAGACAATGAAGTCCTTGAGACTTAGAATCAACTACAAAAATAAATGTTGATTCACAACCAGATATTTTCTTCACATAGTGATGAACCGCTTTACAAAGCCTTTTCGTGTCCAAAGTCTTTATAAGGCTTTCTGTTACCCCTTCAAAAAGGGGGCCTTGCCAGTTAGCCATATTTCCAGCAAATGGTTCAGTAGTACTTATAAAAACAAATTGAACATTTCTTCCCCCCAGTGTCATAAATCCCGTTGTTACAGAGCACTTGAAGCTGGTTCCTCTCATACTGGTGAATTCAACTTCAAAAGGTTCATAGCACCGCTCGGGGAACTCTATTGGTGTGCTTAAAAAATCTTTAAAATTCTTGTTTTCAATCTCAGCAAACTCTTCGGCGCCGATGGCTCTTAGCATACTATCACTTGCGGCGACTATTTTTTCTTCGCAAACTCCAAAAACAGCATAAGGTAGCGCCTCAATAATTACTTTGAGAACCGAAAGCTCTTTGCCAGATGTTTGAGAAAGCTCTGAAGACACATAGAGATGTTCCCCAAGCATATATATCCCCCCTTAGCCTGCAAATGAATGATATTTCTTATAGCCACTGAATTGAATAAAAAGGGAAAGTATTTTGGGTTAAGAAATAAAAAAATACTTAAAAGGGTAACTGTTTAGAAAACAATGAAAATTATATAAAAGCCATCACAAAATGTTTTCAACAGCTACAAAAACCAAAACAGTTATGAGTTAAATTGAACTTAAGATTTAATCATAAGTATCCATTCACTTATGATGTTCACAAGCTATATTTCAAAGTTGACAAGCTGAAAGAGAAGTCATATAATATATGTGAAGTGCATATATATGAACAGGAGGTGATCTGAATGCCTTACGGATTTGGTCGAGGATTTGGATCGGGCTATGGTAGAGGTTTTGGACCAGGTTATGGCTGGGGTCGCGGCAGAAGGTTCGGACCACGTTGGGGAGGTTATGCTTATGGTGAGCCCGGCTTTGGTTATGGCCCATATGAACCAGACCCTGCTGCAGAGGAACAAATGCTTCTTGATTACAAAGCTTATTTAGAGGAAGAGAAAAAATACCTTGAGCAGGAGCTCACAGAAGTCAATAGAAGAATTGAAGAATTGAAAAATCAAGGGAGGTGACAGTATGCCCGGATTTGACAGAACTGGTCCAATGGGTGAAGGCCCA
>QNAR01000110.1 GCA_003643975.1 Thermotogae bacterium
AGAGCTTTTCAAGCTTCTTTTCTTGTTCCTGATGTATAATTTTAACACCGGAGGAAAAAGAAGATGAGAATATCAGTTGTCGGAATTGGAAAGGCTGGAAGCCTTTTGGCTAGATTTCTTTATAGTAGAGGCTATACCATTTCACACTTGATCAACAGAACAGTTGAGCGGGCAGAGTGGTTGGCTGGTGAGCTATCAGACAGCAAAGCCGGTGGTTTTGAGCTGTTACCAGAACTTGATGGAGTGGTGATAATAGCCACATCTGATTCCGCTATAAGGGAAACCTTTGAGAAAATCTGGAAACTAAATCACAAGCCTGAATATTTCATCCATTTGAGTGGTGCCGTCAGTTCCTACGTCTTTAAAGAAGCAGCTGAAGCTGGAAAGGGAGTTGCAAGTTTTCATCCTAACCTATCCATATCCAGTTTTTCGCTTTCACCCAATATCTTAAAAAAAGTTATTTTTGGGTTGGAGGGCAACGAAAAAGGGACTTCATTCCTGATTTCTCTGGCTGAAAAAGAAGAGCTGAGGTGTGTTAATATTACAACGGAAGGCAAACCACTTTATCATACAGCTGCCGTTTTTAGCTCAAATTTCTCCCAGCTTATGTTGAAGCAAGCAAAGGACTTATATCAGAAAAAACTCGGTTTTACCAACCAGGATGTAGTCGAACTTTTGACTTCATACCTTGAAGGTCTTCTTGAAAAAGTTAAGGCAGGAACCCTTGAGGAATTCAGTGGCCCGGCGGCTAGAAAAGATCAGGAAACACTTGAAATCGAACGGGAACTTTTATTGAAAATCAATCCACAACTGGGCAGGCTTTACGAAGAGCTTTCATGCATGATACAGCATCTCAGAGGTGATTAGTATGAATGTAAAGAAGATCATCAATTCCAAAGGAAAAAAGAAGTTATCCATGGTAACTGTATATAGTTATTTTCAAGCTAAGATGGCCGAAGAAGCCGGAATAGACCTGTTACTTGTTGGCGATTCTTATGCGAACGTAATGCTTGGCTATGAGAATACCCTGCCCGCTTCTATGGCGCACCTTTTACCGGTTGTGGAGGCTGTGAGAAAGGGGGCACGAAATTCCTTTGTTATCGCTGATATGCCTTTTATGTCTTACCAGCCATCCGAAAGTGAAGCGATAAAAAATGCTGGCCTCTTCATAAAAGCTGGTGCCAATGCGGTAAAACTCGAGGGTGGCATTGAAGTTGCGAACCTTGCAAAAAGACTAACGGATTACGGTATTCCGGTTATGGGACATGTTGGGCTTACCCCACAACATGTGAACAGCATCGGTGGTTACTTTGTGCAAGGGCGCAGCGAAAAAAGCGTCAAAAGATTGGTAGAAAGCGTCAATGCTCTTGAAGATGCTGGCGTTTTCGCCATTGTGCTGGAACTCGTGATTGAAGAAGTGGCGAAAACATTGACCGAAGAAGTAAAGGTTCCAACCATTGGTATCGGTTCTGGCAAGTATTGTGACGGGCAGGTGCTTGTATGGCATGACCTTCTGGGTATTAATACTGAATTTAAGCCAACTTTCGTGAAGCACTATGCGAACCTCAGGGAAACAATAGTAGAAGCATTGAAAAAATACAACGAAGAAGTCAAATCTGCGAAATTTCCTTCAGGTGAACATAGTTTCAAGGAGGGAAAAGAATGACTGGCTGGGTTTCCGTATTATCAAAAATAGGAATCAGCCTTTTGCTTCTCCTGGTGGCTTATTATTCCTCGAAATTCGTGTTCAAAGTAATACGAGGTTTTTATTCAAGAAAAGGCGCCACCCTCAAAGCACCTAACACGGTGAAGCTCGTACTGAATGTTTTCTTCTTCTTAATCGCAGCTATGATAATCTTGAGTGTGGTTTTTGAAGACCTTATACCGGTTATAACAGGCATTGGAGTGGGAGGACTTGTCATTGGTATAGCGCTTCAAAAACCTCTTGAAAATGTTATTTCTGGAATATTTTTACTTGTCGGAAGAGTAGTAATTGAAGGAGACGTAGTCAAAATTGGCGAACACAGCGGGGTTGTCGATACGGTAAATCTGAACCATACGATTCTGAGAACTTTCGATGGGAAAAAAGTACTTATCCCCAACACATCGGTGTGGAGTGGTGACATCATTCACTATTGGCCTGGTCCTGTCAGGAGGTTAGAGATGATTGTCGGTCTTCCTTACGAAGTCGATGTTTCCATAGCTCTTGGCATTTTACAAGAAGTTATAGATGAGGAAGAGCTTATTTACAGAGGAGAGGGCGTTTCGAATTTCGTCGTTTTCAACGGATTCAATGCTTCTAGCATTGACTTTAAGCTATATTTCTGGTTCGAAAGAGCCAATTATTTCGATGTTCAAAACAATGTGGCTGCCGGGATATACAAAAAACTGAAAGAAAAAGGCATCAATATACCATTTCCACAATTGGATATACATGTGAAAGAACTTTCTGGCGCAGGAGTGATTCAGTGATTATAGGAGAGGAAATTTATTCCTTCACCGAGTTGCCTTCAACAAACAGATATGCCATGGAGAATCTTTCTAAGTTACCATCAGGCAGTGTTATTTGGGCATTGGAACAAACCGCAGGATATGGAAGGTTTAGCCGCGTTTGGCATTCCAACAATGGAGGACTTTGGTTCAGCATCGTTTTCAAACCACGTTTGCTGAAAGACACCGGATACTACACCAAATTGGTCAGCGTTGGCGTTACCGAATTGCTTCGCGAGCTGGACTGTGAGGCTATGATAAAATGGCCGAATGATGTTTATGTAAATGGGAAAAAAATCGCTGGAATTCTAACCGAAGCAGCAACAGAAGGCGAGAAATTGCTTGGCGTTGTAACAGGAGTTGGGCTCAATGTCAAAAACAGTATTCCACCTGAGCTGTCAAAAGTAGCCATTTCTTTGAAAGAAGTAACCTCAAGAGACTACGATGTGAGTTTTGTATTCAAAAAGCTCTTGAATAAACTGGAAAGCCTTCGTAGGAAATATCTTCAGGTGAGGATGAAAAAGTACTTCATAAGAAAATGGAAAAAATATCTGATACACAAGGTAGGAGACAAAATAAAGGTTAGCCTGCCAAATGGCGAAAAAATCACGGGAATCATTGAGAAGATAAACTCCGAGCACCTGTTGTTGAAAGCAGGTGATGAAACGATAAAGATCACAGCAGGCGAAATCTATTGAAGCCGATATTAAGAGCCACGCTTCTCTTCACTGATGACTTCTACTTCCATATTTTCCATCACTTTCACCACGAGAATTCTGTTTGCAAAATTTATCTGTATTTCATCACCAGAACTGACTTCGCTGGAAGGTTTAACTCTCCTTCCATTTTTCAACACAAACCCCTTATCAATGGCATCTTTTGCCAACGTCCGGCGTTTGATTATTCTGTTTATCTTTAAAAACTTGTCAAGCCTCAAGATTCCACCTCACCAACGGAAAAGGGCCGGTTTACACCGGCCCTTATTTTTCAGCTTTCCAACGCATTATAGGCTTTCTGGAAGCCATGGTTTCATTCAGTCGCCTTACAGGCGTTGAATATGGCGCATTTTTCAGGGTCTCAGGATTATCTCTGGCTTCTTCAAGAATCTTCTCGATAACTTCCGCAAATCTATCGAGGTTATCTTTGCTTTCGGTCTCGGTAGGCTCAATCATAAGAGCCTCATGAACAATGAGAGGAAAGTAAATCGTTGGCGGATGCAATCCATAATCCAGAAGGCGTTTCGCCAGGTCCAGAGTTTTTACGCCAAATTCTTTGACAAGGACGCTTCCATCAAGTACAAACTCATGCTTACAGATTCCGGGATGAGAAGGCGGAATGAGCTTGGAGAGTTTTACTCTCAAGTAATTCGCATTCAGTACAGCCATTTCGCTGGCGAATTTCAGCCCATTTTTGCCCAGCATCCTAATATATGCATAGGCTTTTAAAAGAACTCCAAAATTGCCGTAGAAACTTCTCACCTTTCCAATGCTATCTGGCAAATCATAATCGAGATAATAACCATCATCGTTCAACGCAACCAATGGTGCAGGAAGTAATCCCTTCAATTTTTCCTTAACTCCTACGGGACCACTGCCGGGTCCTCCCATTCCGTGAGGTGTGGAAAAGGTTTTATGAAGGTTGAGATGTACAATGTCAAAACCCATATCCCCAGGTCTAACATGTCCCATAATTGCGTTGAGGTTTGCACCATCATAGTACAGGAGCGTTCCATTGTCGTGCGCGAGTTTGGAAATTTCGAGGATATCCTTCTCAAAAAGTCCAAGAGTGTTGGGATTAGTCAACATTATAGCAGCCACGGTTTCGTCCAATGCTGCCTTCAGATTGCCCAAATCTATCAACCCGGAAGGATTTGACGCGATTTCCACCACATCAAAGCCCGCCATTTTTGCCGACGCTGGATTTGTACCGTGAGCGGAATCGGGAACAATAACCTTCTTTCTCTGGTCTTCTCCCATCAACTCAAAGTATTTTCTTACAATGAGCATCCCTGTGAGCTCTCCGTGGGCACCAGCTGCCGGTTGGAGGGTAAAAGCATCCATGCCGGTTATCTCAGCAAGCATTCTTTGAAGCTCATACATGACTTCCAGAGCTCCTTGAATGCTTTCAGTTGGCTGATAAGGATGAAGATATGAAAACCCTTCCAGAGAGGCCATTTCTTCATTCAACCGCGGATTGTATTTCATGGTGCAGGAACCCAAAGGATAAAAACCGTTGTCCACAGAGTAATTTTTTCTTGATAATTCTGTATAATGGCGAACAATGTCCACTTCGCTGTTTTCAGGAAGTTCAACTGCTTTTTTTCGTAAAAGATGCTCCGGAATTTTTGAAAGCGGCGAACTATCATGCAGGGCCTCATCGGGTAATGAGTAACCTTTTCTTCCCGATACGGATTTTTCGAATATCGTCATATTATCTCCTCCAGACGGCCGAGAAGAAATTCGAGATCATCGTTTCGAACGGCTTCAGTGGTGCAAAAAAGAACAGAATTTCCGAGTTCCGGGAAATCTTTCTCAAGTTCCATAGGACCAAGTATTTTGTGTTCCAACAATTTATTATTCAACTCACCCGCAGTTAAAGCTTTTAGCTTCACAGCAAATTCGTGGAAAAAGGGACCAGAAAAGAGTGGAGCCATTCCCTCAATCTCCGATATTCTCTGGAAGAGATAATGAGCTTTATCATAAGATCTTATTGCCACTTCTCTGAGCCCTTCTTTTCCCATCAAACTCATATAAATAGCGGCTATAACAGCGTTATGGGCATGATTCGAACAAATATTGGAAGTGGCTTTCCCTCTTCTGATATGCTGTTCTCTTGTCTGAAGCACCATAACATAGCCCGTTTTTCCATCGACGTCCTGCGTTTCCCCGATAATTCTTCCGGGCATTTTTCGCACGAATTTTTCTCTTGTTGCAAAGAATCCCAACCCTGGTCCACCCAAGCTGGGTGGGTTTCCTAATGGCTGCCCTTCACCTACAACTATATCTGCGCCAAGGCTTCCAGGGGCTTCCAAAACAGACAATGCAATGGGGTTTGCAACCACTATGAATATGACCTTTTCATCGAGAAGCGCTTTTATTTCCCGCAAATCTTCGATGATACCAAAGTAATTTGGATAACCCACAATAACCGCAGAAACATCATCATTCAGGCTATTTTTCAATTTTTTAAGATCTATCTGGCCGGTATTTTCTGAATAAGGGAGCTCTTCAAGTTCAATATTCTGGGCATGGCAATAGGTGCCGGTAACCCTCTGATATTCTGGGTGGAGGGCTCTCGAAATCAGAATCTTGTTTCTGCCATTAACACGCACTGCCATTAAAGCGGCTTCAGCCACGGCAGTTGCTCCGTCATACATCGAGGAGTTTGCCACTTCAAGCCCGGCCAGTTCCGCTATCATTGTCTGAAATTCAAACAATGCCTGCAACGTACCCTGGGATACTTCAGGCTGATACGGGGTGTATGCGGTGAGGAA
>QNAR01000111.1 GCA_003643975.1 Thermotogae bacterium
CCAGAAAATACTTCGACTAAAATTAGAAGAGCTTGTTATTAAGAAGGGGATCATCGAGGATTTCGATGGTCCCTTTTTTCATATCGATTTTTACCCAGGCCCCCACGGGAAGCGTGAGCTTTGGAAGGTCGCCGTGAAATATCGGTAACCCAATCCATACTGGAAATGGTGCGTCAGCAAAAAGGTTTTCGAGAATTTCCACGATCTCATTGAAACCCGCATTTTCAATGTTTGTGAATCCGGCGAATATGATTCCTCTGAGTTCATTGTACTCTTTTAAATTAGCTATTCCCCACACCATTCTTTCAATAGATTCCCTGGACTCTCCAACATCTTCAAGTACTAAAATGGCATCTTTCAGGCTGCCAAAATATTCAGTTCCTTGGAGTGTTTTGAATAGAGAAAGGTTCCCCACGATCAACCTGCCTGTCATTACTCCGGGCACTATTGCTTCTCTGTTGCCGTCGAATTGTATGACCTTTTCACCGTTGAGAACTTCCAGCATATTTTCCAGAGATTTTTCATCGTTGTCTAATTCAACAGTAACCATTGGACCGTGATAAGTAATCATGCCTGTCTTAAAATATATTGCAAGCAGCAACGCCGTGATGTCGCTATAGCCAACAATTGGTTTGGGATTTTGCTTTATTCTTTCCCAGTTCAGATACTTCAGCAAGCGAAAAGACCCATGCCCACCCCTCGAAGCTATTATGAAATCTACGTCTGGATTGACAAATGCTTCTTCAAGTTCTCTGGCTTTTTCCTGATCGGAGAGATAAACTGAGCAACTTCGGCCCTCTACAACCTGGAGCCCCTTTGATTTCATCATCGAGACACCTCGTTTTAGTAATACCTGATCAGGAAATCTCGCAGGCGAGGTTACAAAGGCAACTTTCATCTTTGGATTATGATCAACCTGTGCATCTACTTTGTATTCTTTTATAGCAGAAAGCCTTGAAAAAGACAGCAATACAAGGATAACAAATATCAGTGGAATGGCTCTCTTCATGGGAATCCTCCTATAATGCCAAAATATGTCTGATATCCTCTGTTAACTCGTTTATCTGATCAGGGTTTGAAACTATATCGACTTTTGCAGCGTCGATTTTGTAAACCGGCGAAAAATCGTATTCTTTAATCCAATCTTTGTAAAGGTTGTCCAGTTGTTGCCAGTAAGCTATGGGAACCTCTAGCTCCATCTGGCGCCCCCGGCGTCTAATGCGACTGAGAATGGTATCAACGTCAGCATCAATGTAAACGAGGAGATCAGGATGCCTGATATATTTCATCATGGAATTGAACATCTGAATATATGTTTCGAATTCCTTCTTTCGCATTTTCCCGGTTTCATAAAGATTTCGCGCAAATATAGCTGCATCCTCATAAATAGAGCGGTCAAAAACCGCATTTTTATTTCCTATTTCGGCTTCTTTGATTAACGAAAAACGATGAACCAGAAAATAGCTTTGAAGATGATAAGCCCATTTCCGCTGGTCGTGGTAGAAGTCTTCAAGAAAAGGGTTATCAGCGACGGATTCGTAAAATATTTCAAATCCCAATTGCTTTCCAATTGCATGGGCCAGCGTGGATTTGCCAGCACCAACATTACCAGCAAAGACAATGATTTTGCTATCCATTATATGCCCCCTCATATCGTCATCAAAAAAATATTTTATCACGTAATCACATATGCAGAATGAAGAAATAATGATTTTTTGATAGAACACTTAGTTCAAGGCTTGAATTTAATGGGCGTTTTGTAGTATATTTATTATGGTTGCTCTTTTCTACGTTCTATATTATCTTAAGGAGGTGTTAGCATGAGAAAGTTGCTCGTGCTCATGGTGATTTTGCTAACAGTGTTGACGTTTGCCAAAATTACGGTTATCGTTCCCTGGTCAGGTGCGGAACTGGATAAGTTCTTACCGGTTATTTCAGCTTTCCAGGAAAAAACGGGGATAGAAGTCGAATACAAAACTTATCGCGCGGAAGATCTTGCAAATATTTTACCAGCTCAATTTGCGGCAAAGAAAGCGCCCGGGGATGTCATATTTATGTGGACATCCTTCCTTGCAAAGAACACAGCAAACGCCGTTGAACTTTCAGATGTTGTCTTGCCATCAAATTACCTGTCAGGTGCCCTTGACAATGTAACTTTCAATGGTAAAATCTATGGATTTGCCTACACTGCCAAAGTTAAGCCAGGATTCTGGTACAGAAAGTCATTCTTTGAAAAATACGGTCTCACACCGCCGAAGACCTGGGATGAATTTGTACTTCTGCTGAAGTATCTAAAACAAATTCCAGGGTTGAAAGCACCAATCGCCAGTGGTGATGGAGTAGGTTGGCCGCTTTCTGACATAACAGAACATTTCCTGATTACTTTTGGTGGCCCTGAACTCCAGAAAGATTTAATAGAAGGGAACATCAGCTGGAAGAGCTATACCGTGAGAAAGGCAATGGATAAGCTCACCTTCCTGCTGAAACAGGGATTTTTCAGCGAACCTATTGAATGGACAACTGTCCTGAAACAATGGTGGAACGGCGAATATGGACTGTATTTCATGGGGAGCTGGATAACGGGTATGGTAGATGACCCCGATGATCTGGGCGTATTTAGCCTGCCGGGAAATCAGGGCATGGTTTTTGGCATCGATTACGCCTTTGTTCCCAAATTTTCAAAGAACATCGACGAGGCTAAGAAATTTGTAGCCTTCTTAGCGAGTGCCGAAGGGCAAACCGTACAGGTAGCTCAGGGCGGTCATATAGCCACCGTTCTTGGAGTTCCTGAAATGGCGTATCCGACTGTGGATAGAGAAGTCGCGAAACTCCTCATTGGCGTTCAATCGCTAAACGATCTGGATGATTCCATTGGTGGGCTTTGGCAGCCTGCTTTCTGGGATCAGTTAAAACTCCTCTGGGTTAGACCAGAGAGACTTGATGATGTCCTTGAAACCCTTGAAGAAAAAATGCCCAAATAATCTTTTGAATTGGTAGTTGAAGGCCCCTTGATGGGGGCCTTCTATATGTTAAGGGCATTAAAGGAGGAAGATTGTCTTGGTCTTGAGAAAAGCGCGCTTTAAACACCTTATGATGTTCATCTTACCCGCGGCCTTGTTAATCGCGGTTTTTGTCTTGTATCCAACTATCAGAACGATAACTCTGAGTTTTGTAGGGGAGGATGGCAAACTAACCCTTTCCAACTACAAAGAGGTTCTTACGAGCAAGGATATCGTTGATCTCAGGGGATTTGAAAGAGGGTTTCCTTTTGGAGCACTTATACATAACTTAATGTGGATAGCAATTCACCTCCCCCTCACAACCTTCCTGGGACTCTTCCTTGCCGTTATCCTGAGAAATATAAAAGGGGGGACGATAATAAAATCCATCATCTTTTTGGGAATGGTCATGCCCATGATTGTAGGCGGCATCATGGTGAGGTTTATGTTTGAAGAGAATGTTGGAGTGGTCAACATGGTTCTTGGTGTTTTCGGATTAACCACTCAAACATGGACCGCCTATCCTGAATCAGCACTTCTGGCACTGATATTTGGCTCAACCTGGCTATGGGCAGGGTTCAGTCTGATCCTGTATTCCGCAGGTCTTGAGACCATCCCCAAATCCTACTACGAAGCTGCCCAAATAGATGGTGCGTCTCCAGTAAGGATGTTTTTCAATATAACCATACCACTTCTAAAACCCATTACTGTTGTCGTCATAACGATGACCCTCCTCTGGGAATTAAAGATATTCGATATTGTGTACGTCGCAACCATGGGTGGTCCCGGTGGAGCATCGAATGTTCTCGCGTTGCAAATGTATATGTATGGATTCCGGGAATGGGATTTTGGTAAAGCTGCTGTTGTTGCGGTGTTAATCACACTTTCCACACTTGTAGCAGCAGTGCCCATGATCAAATCTGCAGGAGATGAGGCCGAATGACGAAGAAAAGAATTTGGGTAAAAGTATTCTTAAATATATTCGCCTGGTTCATTGGCTTGATATGGATTTTGCCTGTGATAGGCATATTAATGACAGCCATAAGGCCCTTTGATGAAGTGATAAACGGCTGGTGGCACTTTAAGGAATTTACCCCAACATTCAGCAATTTCATCAACGCTTTGAACCATCCCACTGCTCCCTTAATAGTTGGAATGAAGAATTCCTTGATTATTGCTTTGCCCGCAACGATATTACCGCTTTTCATAGCTACTTTAGCGGGATATGGGATTTCAAGATACCATTTCCCTCTCAGGAAGGGACTCATAATTGCCGTTGTTTTGACGCTGGCGTTACCACAGCAAATGATTGCCGTCCCCATTTTTCAGATGATGAGTAGCCTCGGATTGGTAGATACATACATGGGGTTGATATTGCTTCATACTGCATGGGGTATTCCGTGGATTACCTTTTTCATGCGGAATTATTTCAAAACAATGCCAATATCCATCGAAGAAGCGGCACGTATTGATGGAGCCAGTGACTTTCAAATATTCTATCGAGTTGTCCTGCCAAACATTTTCCCCGCTATTGCTTCAGCCTCAGCCTTGCAGTTCACCTGGGTTTGGAGTGATTTTTTCCTGGCATTGATTCTCATTTATTCGCCTGATAAATTGCTGATAACCCAGCGTGTCCCTCTGATGCGAGGTGTCTACCATGTCGATTGGGGGCTATTGTCAGCCGCTTCAATAATGGTTATGATTGTGCCCATCTTGATTTACCTGCTACTTCAGCGGTATTATGTAAAAGGAATGGTTGGTTGGACAATAAAATAGAGAAGTTGGTGATATTGTGAGAGTGGACGAAATCCGATGGGACAACCTCACGAGGCTATTGGAGCAGGTTTTCATCGAAAAAGAAGTGTCACGAAAGGCCCTTTCAGGAAAAGTGGGAGTGAGAAACTCCACACTCAGTTATCTGCTTGGAAGTTTAAAAGAGTTCGGTATGGTGAAAATCAAGAATGTATCTTATGGACGTGGCAGACCGAACCAAATGATATCCTTAAATCCTGAATATGGGAATGTTATGGGAATAAAAATCGGTCGTGAATCTCTGAGCGCCACGGTCTTTGATTTTTCCCTTTCTGAAGTTGAATCTATTGTCATTCCCTTTGATGGTACTGATAATCTTGAAGAAGACATCATACAGGAAATACAAAAATTGATCCTTAACCATAGGCCTTTGACCTTAGGATTTGCTGTTTCTGGTACCATAGATCTAAAAGAGAAAGAAGTTTTCAGTTCCCCGATCCTCAATTTAAGAGAATTCAAATTGCAGGAAATGTTGAAGACAAGAGGACTGGACTTTCTACTTTTCAACGATGTTGATGCGCTGCATGTAGGCCAGATGGTAGAATCCGGTGTTTTTGACCGCACTTCTTTGACCGTTACTTTTGGCATCGGAATAGGAGCTTCTTTTTTCGATGGTGAAGACATTCTCACCAGCGGCGATGGAAAGAGCATCTTTGAATTGGGGCATATGGCATATGATCCAGATGGAGAGCCGTGCTATTGTGGCAGAAGAGGCTGCCTTGAAACTGTAGCTTCAGAATACTCTTTAATTGCGGAAAGACCCTCAATTAAAATGTTCGTGGAGAATTTTGGGAACTACAGGGAAGAGATAAAAAAGATAAGGAGCGCCGCAAAAGCAGGAAAGAATAAAGGTGTTTACAAGCCAGTATTGAAAAAACTCGGTCGAGCGATTTCCAATATTTCGCTCCTTTTGAGGCCATCTCTTGTATGGATAGGCGGCGAAGGGCTGGTATCAAACTGGATCTTCGAAGAGATAAAAGCCGAAATACTCGCGCAGATTCCAGAAGAATGGGGCTACTTACCCGAGGTGAAGAAAATAAAATCAGTGCAGGGATGGCAACGCGGTGCTGCCTTCCTTGCACTGAGGCACTTCATAAGGGGCAAATTGAAAGAATAATCAGCGTACCAGATCCCGGAAAAGTTCAAGGTAGTCTTTTAAATGGCGGG
>QNAR01000112.1 GCA_003643975.1 Thermotogae bacterium
CGGGTCAAGATCATCAACAGAACACTCATGGGGCTCACTCAATACATCAATAGAAATGATAATGTCATTAAGCTCCTCTTTAGAAAGTGGATGGAATCTTGGATCTCTCGTTGCAGCAGCAATGGCATTGTCACGAATTTCTTCTGCAAGGGTATCTTTCATTGGGAGAATGGTGCCAATGCAGCCTCGGAGGTCGCCATTTTTTTTGTGCAATGTGACAAAACAGCCTGCCTTTTTCGATATTAACTCAGTAGAAAGCGAGCCAGGTATGTCTGGATAGACTCCCTGTATTATAAAAGACTCAAGTACTGTCCAAGCCCATTTCACATGTGGAGAATTCCCTTTCATAAAAATCACTATCCAAAGAAAATTTGTGCGAGCTTATAATAATCAAATGGAACAAATTTCTTTGTTGCGATTGCATATTGAAGGGGAATAGAAACAATATTATTTCCCTTCAACGCGACCATACGACCGAAATCCCGATCGATTACGAGCTTCATTGCGTGAACCCCGTATCTTGTCCCAAGAACTCTATCAAAAGCTGTAGGAGTGCCTCCTCTTAACAGATGCCCTAGAACCACCGAGCGGGTATCATAGCCCGTGCGTTCCTTGATAATTTCGGACAAGTAATGTGCAATTCCTCCCAATCTAATATGTCCAAAAGCATCTATTTCGTTTTTGTCACCAACGATATTTTCAAGTTCCGTAGGTTTAAATCCCTCCGCAACAGCTATGATCATATAACCTTTGTCTTCCATTCTCTTCTTAACATATTCGATTATTTCATCCAGCGTCATTGGGTACTCAGGAATGAGAATCAAATGAGCACCAGCAGCAAGTCCAGCTTCAATAGTAATCCAGCCAGCGTCCCGCCCCATCAGTTCAACAATGATCACCCTACCATGAGATTTTGCGGTAGAGTGAAGTCTGTCGATGGCATCAGCTCCAACGTTCACGGCAGTATGATACCCGAAGGTGAAATCCGTGTTAGACACATCGTTGTCAATTGTTTTGGGAACCCCAATTACATTATAACCTAACGATGAAAGCTTAGCTGCCACAGAAAGCGTGTCATCTCCACCGATAGCAATGATTACATCAATTCCAAGTTGTTTTATGTTTTCTTCTAATTTTTTCCTTGACTCTTCATCTTTGAAGGGATTAGTCCTTGAAGTTCCTAAAATTGTACCACCGATGATATGTATTCCTTCAACATCATCATCAGTCAAAACGGTGTATTCAGGATTCACAAGACCTTTCCAACCGTGCATTATGCCGAGGATTTCAACATCATCTGGAGAAGATTTAACAATGCCCCTAATAACGGCGTTCAATCCAGGGCAATCTCCACCGCCTGTTAAGATTCCTATTCTCATGTTTATGCCTCCTATTTTTGATATCTTATACTTTATAATTATAACACGACAGGATCTTACATTAGAAAGGAGGAATAGAATGAAACTTACGAGGGATGAGCTATTGAAAGTAATATCTTCGCCAAAATATATCCCTGCGACTCTTACAGAGCTCGCAAAGAAATTGAAGATTCGAGATAAAAAAGAAAGGCAGGAATTACGTTCAATATTGAAAGAATTAGTGGAGATGGGAAGAGTTATCAAAGATTCACGTAGCAGGTATATTATTCCGGGCGAAAACATAACAACTGGAAACATAAGGTTTTCTCGAAAAGGGCTTGGAGCAATTGTTTTTACAGGAGAGGGTGAGCAGATTTATATTGGAGGCGAAGATACCGGTTTTGCTCTTGATGGGGATAAGGTACTAGTTGAAAAGAGCGGGAGGTTTCGTGATATTGCTCGTGGAAGAATAATAAAAATCCTGAAACGCAAACGCGAAAAAATCGTTGGAACCTTTATAACAAAAGGCTTATTCGCTTTCGTAATTCCAGACGATACCCGTATAAAATTCGATTTCTATATTCCACCTGAACATTACAACAATGCCAGCCCTGATGAAAAAGTGGTGATCAGAATCACTAAATACCCGGCAAGAGGGCGAAATCCTGAGGGAATAGTTGAAAAAGTGCTTGGCACGGTAGACGATCCAGCAGTGGATCTGCCATCAATTGTTTTCAAACATGAACTTCCTGAACCTGGCTGGTTCCCTGAAGAAGTTTTAGAAGAAGCGAAAAGAGTATCTCGAGAACCAGGACCTTCTGAGAGGAAAAAGAGAAAGAACTTCACTAAAGAGCGGATTTTCACGATTGATGGTGAAGATGCGAAAGACTTTGATGATGCCATAGGCATAAAAAAGCTTCCAAACGGAAATTTCCTTCTTGGTGTTCATATTGCTGATGTTTCTCATTATGTGAAAGAAGGTTCCAAATTGGATCACGAAGCCTACGAACGAGGTACCTCTGTTTATTTACTAGATACAGTCATACCAATGCTTCCCTTCGAACTTTCAAATAATATCTGTTCTTTACGTGAAGGCGTTGATCGTCTGACTCTCTCATTGGAAATGGAAATCACTTCTATGGGGAAACTTGTGGACTACAAAATAAGTGAAGGTATTATACGTTCGGTGAGAAGATTGACATATAAAGAGGTGAACCGTTTTTTGCAGGGGGACAATGACCCACTATTGCAAAAAAAACTTGCCCCTGTGAAGGATGAATTGCTAGTTGCAAGGGAATTAGCTAAAGCACTACGAGACTGGCGAAAAAAAAGAGGTTCGGTAATGGATATTTCATCAAGGGAAGCAAAAATAATCACGAACAAAAAGGGGCTGGTAATAGATATAGTTCCTCAAGAGCGCGGAGAATCTGAAGTCATGATAGAAGAATTCATGATCAGGGCTAACGAAACCGTTGCGGAAATATTTGCTGCTCAGGGACTCCCCTTCGTGTATAGAATACATGAAGAACCTGATTCTGATGCTCTATTCCAGCTGAAGAATTATCTGGAAGCCATCGGGTTGGAAATAAAAATGCCCAGAAATATTCATCCCAAAGCATTTCAGCAAATACTTGAAAAAACGAAGGATCACCCTTTGCATTCATCAATCGAGAGAGTAGTTGTTCGTTCGATGAAGAGAGCCATATATTCTGAGCAGAATTTAGGTCACTTCGGCCTTGCTTCAGAGGCGTATACGCATTTTACATCCCCTATAAGACGCTATCCCGACCTTATTGTACATAGATTACTGAGAAAACTGATAAAAGAAAGTACATTTAGCCATAAAGAGATTGAAAAATACGAAGAAGTCCTACCAAAAATAGCCGATCACTGCTCAAAGCGCGAAAGAATAGCGAACGAAGCAGAATGGGATTTGCTGGATATGAAAAAAGTAGAATATATGAGTTATCATATAGGAGAACGCTTTGAGGCTGTAATAACAGGCGTTACGAAATTCGGGCTTTTTGTCGAAATTCCCGAAAAATTGATTTCCGGTCTCGTCCATATCTCTACCCTTGATGATTACTATGAGTTTGATGAGAAATCAAACATCCTGGTGGGAAAGCACAGAAATAGGATCTTTCGAATAGGTGATGAACTCATTGTTCAAGCTGTAAGGGCAGATAAAACAACCATGGAAATTGATTTTGTGATAGTTGAAAAAGAGGAGAAATATATTCCAAGGAAAACAAAATCGCGAAAAAAATCTTCAAAAAGAAAAAAGAGGGCCCATTAAAAGGCCCTCTTTTATCAATAAAGTGGTGTGAATCCCTGGTCACCCCAATATTCCTTCATCAGATCATTGTATAACTTGAAAAGATTTTGCTGATGTTCTCTTTCCCAGCGTGCTAAATCATTGAATATCTGCCTTAATTTTTCAGAATCCGCCTTTTTCGCAGCGTCACTGTAAAAGTCTGCAAAATCCTTTTCAATAAGATAAGCTGTTCTCAGTACTGAGAGGTCACCAACGACATTGTCGATAGAAATGCCTTTGAGCTCTGTTTTTGTTCTTTCTACAAATATATTCATTGGCGGTAGAGAAGTGATGTTTATTTCATCGCCACGGCTTACATTCTCGATGAGGCTCATAATATAGTTCACATGCTGGCGTTCCATTTCTTCGAGAGTTTCAAATGTTTCTCTAACATTGGGGGTTTTTACAGCATGTTTTTTATCTCTGTAAAATTCCATTCCTTCCCTTTCTCTAACAAGTGCGAATTTCAATATACCAATAATTTTCTCGTTCATAGAACCACCTCCAATAAAAACTTAACACAATGCCATTCATTGCCAAAACAATTAACAACAGTATGTATTTCACTGTGAGTTCACTTTCACGTCGTTAAAAGAAAGGTGAGACTGATGGTTAAGTATGGTATATTTAATCTAAGGAGAGATTTGCATTTTGAACTCGCAGGAGGGATGTTTATGGAAGTTTACAGGATTATTCATAAAACACATGTATATGATATTGATCCCTTGGTGCCTTTTGCCATAGCTGTTGTTGACTTGATCTATGACAGAGACCTTGCCGCTGCGCATGAGGACCTTTCTGGTACGGGGCTTGAAAAATCGCTGGGAACTATTGGAAAGCTAAGCGAGAACTTTGAGTGTATTACCCCTAATTTATATGCACCGATCGGACCTGAGGAATTCAGTGATTATCTCAATGAAGCCGAAGTTAAATTATCGATGATGAAGCAGGGGACTTTTGAAGGCTTGCATGACCGTATCATGACCCTTGCCGATCGTGGCGAATACGATGTGGCTCAACGATATCTTGATATTATCTACCAAGAGGGTGTGGACAAAGATATTGTTGCAGAATTAAAAGGCACTTTCTATATCGAGCAAGGAGAGATAAAAAGAGGCATAGAGTGGCTGAAAAAGGCTCTAGATGAAAATCCTTCTTTAGTTTCCGCATATTCAACACTTGGCCAAACTTATTTCAACCAGGGAAAATATGATGAAGCGATAAAATGCTGGGAGAAAGAATTGGAACTTGTTCCCAATCATATAGTTACCTATTTTATGCTTGCTGATGCTTACAGCCTTGCTGGTGAAAAAGAAAAAGCGGTGGAAATTTTGCAAAAGCTTGTTGATAACGATCCAAATAATTTGCTTGCGAAGTACCAGCTTATGGAATTGTATGAAGAGCTGAAAAATATTGAAAAAGCCAGGGAACTAGAAAAGCAGATACTTGAAGCGGAGCCTACCTATACGAACGACATAGAAATCTGGGCAAGAGTACAATTCAAAAACGGAAACTATATCCGGGTTAAAAAAATCGTTGAAAAAGCTATCGATCAATCCCCGGGGTTTGAATATCTGAAAATTTTGCTTGTCATTCCGGAAATTAAACTTGGAAACAAGGAAAGCGCGAAAAAAATAATGCGAGAATTTCTAGACGAAAAAGTGTGGTATTATTACGGAAAGAAGGAACTCTTTGAAGAGTTTTTAACTCCTGAAGAAAGGAAAGTCTGTGAATTAGTTAAGTAGAGATATAGAATAGACATAATATGGTGGTTAAATATGCCTGTGATTTTCTTCCTTTTAGGACTTGTTTTTGGTAGCTTTTTTAATGCCGTAATCTTTCGATTACCACGAAAAGAATATTCCATCAATAAACCGAGAAGAAGTATCTGCCCAAAGTGCAAGCATGTTCTCTCCTGGAAAGACAACATTCCTCTCATAAGTTATTTGCTCTTGAAGGGAAAATGCCGCTATTGCGGAGCCAAAATCCCTTTGAGATATCCCATTGTTGAAGGCCTTACGGCACTTTTGTTTACTGTTAATTCGCTATTTTTCCCGCTTCAACAGGCTATTGCTTTGTGCGTGATTGTATCCGGGCTGATTATTTCTTCTTTCATAGATCTTGAACACTATCTGATACCCGATACCGGCATTGTGTTAGTAGGCATTGGCGCGGCTTTGTATTCTTTCTTTTCCCATCAATTTC
>QNAR01000113.1 GCA_003643975.1 Thermotogae bacterium
GCCATCGTTATAGTAGCATTTATCGCGATCACTAACCCGGTTGGAAGCTCGGCCTTAGCAAGAGCCTCACTAAAAGCTGGCGTAAAACCAGATCCAAGAACCGACACAGGAGAATACCTTCCAAAAAAGGGAGGTGCTGATGAGTGAGTGTTATTTCTTTTATCATAGGTATCGTACTCGTTGTTAGTGCAATCATAGCTATTGAAGCCAAGAAACTAATTACTTCAGTTGTTATGCTCTCACTTGCCAGCCTTCTCGCTGTGGTTTCCTTCGTCCTATTAAAAGCACCAGATGTGGCTATTACCGAAGCTTCGGTTGGTGCTGGACTAACAACGGCGATCTTCTTGCTCACTTTGAAACGGCTGGGAAGGAGGGAGTCTGAATGAAAAAGGCAATTGCTGCCCTAATCGCTTTCCTCTTCTTTTTGATGTTTGTGAATATTCTCAATTCAGATTCCGAAGAATTTAAGGGCATTCCAAAATTTGGTGAAGTGAATCTAACAGAACGTGTTTCTAATAAGTACATATCCAAATCCGTAAGTGGTGATTCTGGAGAAATAGTATACGGAAAGACAGAAAATGCTGAAAGTGGTTCAGCGAATATGGTAACCTCAATCGTGGTTAACTACCGTTCCTTCGATACTCTTGGTGAAGTCACAGTTCTTTTTCTTGCTGCAACAGGAGTTGCCATTCTTATAGGCGGAGGTCAACGAAAAAGCCTTGCCATTTCTGTCAATCCTATTGTAAAAATTTCCGCGAGAATCATAGCTACTCTTTTGCTTGCTTTTGGAGCCTATGTCTTTATTCATGGCCATCTTACACCTGGCGGTGGATTCCCGGGTGGAACAATTATCGCTGCCGGGACATTACTCATGCTTGTTGCTGACGATAAAAAGAGAACATCAAAGTTACTTAAAATCCTTGAAGGTACTATGGGGTTTTTATATGTTGTTATTGGAATTGCTGGATTACTTGTCACTGGCTCTTTCCTCAAAAATTTCCTGCCAACCGGAACCATGGGCAATCTTTTCAGCGCAGGATTAATACCCATTATCTATTCTGTTATCGGTCTAAAGGTTGGAGCAGAACTTTCAGCACTCCTCGATGATTTCTTTGCAGAGGAGGGGAGAAAATGATTCAATACTTCTCAATAATGCTCATAGCAATTGGAATCTACGGGTTGCTATCGCAAAAGAATCTTGTGAAGCTCATAGTTTCTCTCAATATCATGGAGCTTGGTGTGAACATCTTCATCATTTCGATCGGTTATGTGGCTGATGGAAAAGTTCCCATTCTTTCCCCTATAGTAAACAAAAGCTCGATGAACTTCGTTGATCCACTTCCTCAAGCACTGGTGCTAACTGCCATAGTAATAGGTGTTGGAGTAACAGCTCTTGCACTCTCTCTCGTATTAAAAGTAAAAGAATCCTATGGAACAATTGAATTGGATGAGATAAGGGGGGATAATGCATGAACCCCACGTGGTTAATAGCATTACCGCTTGGTTTTGCTTTTCTTGGAATATTCGCCGGAAAATTCTCAAAGGCTTTCCTCTGGATTGCCTCTTTGGCAAATGCCATTATTAGCCTTTTCATATTCAATGGAAACGGTGTAACAAGCTACATCATAGGTGGTTGGATTCCCCCATATGGTATTAACCTTGTTGTCAATGATATGACCCGTGTTTTTTTGTTGGCGGTTAATCTGATTTTCTTGCTTGCCCTCGTTGCAACCTCAGCTGAAATATTGAAAAAAGATGAGAAAATGTCTGTCGCCTTCATGCTTTCATTGGCAGCAATAAATGGCATACTTCTTACAGGTGATCTTTTTAACCTCTTTGTGTTCCTTGAAATCTCTGCCATTTCCGCTTACATTATGGCTGCATCCGGAAAAGAGGCAATTAGCAAATTTGCGGCATTGAAATACCTCATTCTTGGCTCTATCGCTTCATCATTTTATCTTCTTGGAGTGATAGTCGTATACGCTTCTACCGGAACATTAAACATGGCTGACGCTGCAGCAAAGGTAACATCATTGAACCCTAATGTGCTACTCGCTGCCGGGCTATTGATGGTTGTAGGACTTGGCGTTGAAACCAAACTATTTCCATTCAACGGATGGGCTCCTGATGTGTATGCAAATGCTTCAGGAAGAGGTTCGACCATTCTTGCGTCTGTCTTTCCCATTGCCATGATATCGGCATTTATACGTGTTATAACCTTTGTTATAAATTCAGGGAAGTTAAATGAACTCATTATAGTTCTCGGCATTACGACAGCGATTATCGGGGAAGTCCTCGCTTTTAGTCAGAAAAGGATGAAAAAAATGCTCGCATATTCAAGCATTGCACAAGCTGGCGTAATCCTTATGTTGATTGGTATTGGAAGTTCAAAGGCTTATATAGGCGCTTCGATGCTTCTTTTGAACAATGGATTTGGAAAGTTATTGCTTTTCTCAGTAGCGTCTCAAATAGCTTTGGTAGCTGGCAGTGATCACTTCGAGAATGTAACTGGAGTAGGCCGAAAATCCCCACTCTTCACACTTCTATTTGGCGCTGGTGCTCTAACAATTGTCGGTATGCCTTTGTTCTTTGGGTTCCGCTCCAAATTATATGTCATTTCAGCTACAATGGACAAATCTCTTTGGATACCAGCAGTGATTTTGATAACTGCAGCAATCGAAGTAACGTACTACTTCCGATGGATCTTTAATCTCGTAAAAGCCGATGCCAAACTGAGTGAAAAGAGGTCTCCTGTCCCCTTTGGACTTGCATTGGCCGGTTTGCTGGCTGTGCTGGTGGTCATAGCCTTTGGTATAGTTCCCGAAGCTAATCTTGATTTTTTCAACAGAATCGGAGACCTTTCAATCCAACTCAGCAAGACTTTGATGGGAGGGATGTAAATGGACCTCAGCATGATTATACTGATCAGTCTCATAGCTGCTCCTATCTTATACTTTCTGGCAAAGTTCAGCCATAAAATCGCCTATATATTATTCTCATTTATACAGGTATTTCTGTTTGTTTTCATTCTTCTTCAGAAAGGAATCATAAATACAGTAAGTAGTTTTGAAATAATGGACGGTCTTAAGCTCAATTTCGGTTTTACCCCCATCAACTGGTATTTTGGCTCTATAATAATGTTGATTATTTCAATGTCTGCCATTTTTATGATTTCAATCAAGAAGAAGTCTCCTGCAAAACTTCTTCTTTTGAGCCTTGTTTCTACTGGAGCGATTGGCGCAACGCTTTCAATGGACTTCTTGACGCTGGTAATTTTCTGGGAACTTTCAACCTGGTCATCTTTGATATTGATAGTTCTGGACAAGGAAAAATCATTTCGGGAAGCGATCAAGTATGTTTCAGTCAGTGCTATTGGGACTTATTCTATGTTATACGCTGTTTTTTATATTTTGAAAAGTTTTGGAACTGTTAATTACCTTGAAGTAGCGGATAAAATGAAAGTAGCCCCTGAGAGCTCAAAAATCTTAATTTTTGTTCTCTTTGGCATCATGGCACTTGCAAAAGCTGGTTCTTTCCCCCTACATATCTGGCTAAGAGGTTCCCACTCAACAGCACCTGATGAATTTAGCCCAATACTTTCAGGAGCACTTACGAAAATCGGAGCTTATTTGCTATTCATCATGGTAGCTGTAATTCCATCCAGCAGCATTTTCAGTTGGCTTCCTTCTATAGGAGGCATTACATTAGTAAATTATGTGCTTGCATGGTTAGGTGGAATTTCTATAGTGGTCGGAACGGTAATGGCTATACGAATGGAAGATGTAAAAGAACTCATTGCATTCTCAACGGTTAGCAACTCAGGATACATAGTGTTAGCCATGGCCCTTGGCGGAACGTACGGTACAATTGGTGGTCTAATGCACGTCCTGAACCACGCTCTGGCTTCAGCTGCGATGTTTATGTCAATGGCGGCTGTAATTCATAGAACAGGTACGACAAAAATGCGTGAAATGGGCGGGCTTATTACAAAAATGCCTATAACTTTTGCCGCTTATCTTGTGGCAATAATTTCCGTCGCAGGAATACCACCTATGAGCGGATTTGCTTCAAAATGGCTTATATACCAGCAATTAGTCAAGAATGGGCTCCCATTTCTCGCTTTTGCCGCCTTCTTTGGCAGTGTGGGTTCATTCATGTACGTTTTCAAGCCACTTACTGGCGTTTTCCTTGGTCAACTAAAACCCGAGCACAAAAATGTCAAAGAGGCGCCATTTACCATGATTTTGCCTATGAGTATTTTGACTTTGCTCACGATATTCTGGGGAATATTGCCAAGCAATGCTATTTCTTTTATTAACAAGATTGTTCATTATACAGGTGGCAAAGAAATACAACTAACCTTTTCAAGGATCATTGCTTTAACCGGTCAATGGGATTCAGTACTGGTAACAATGGCCTTCTTCGTCGGGTTCATAATTGCGTTTATCATCTTCCTAATGGGTAAAAAAGCGAGACAGGTTGATTTGATGGATACATACACGGGTGGTGAATTTCTTTACACTGCTGAGTTGTATCACTTTGTCTATAAAATGTACCGACCATTTGATAGGATGTTTGAAAAATGGCCATCCATGGAAAACTGGCTTACCTCACTGTCATATAAAATAAAGGAGCTTGGAGCATTGTTAAAAACATTGTTTTATCCGAAATATCCGCAAGGATATGTCGCTGTTAGTATGCTGACTTTGCTCGTAGCCTTCTGGTGGTTGAGGTGATATGAATGACAATACTTAAAGGTGCAGCATTACTCATTTTGGCTTTTATCTATACTGTTACGCTTGAAGGAATTGCCCGAAAAATAACTGCACGTATTCAAAGAAGGTATGGACCTCCTTTTTGGCAAAATTTTATCGATATTTTCAAAGCTCTTACAAAGCATTCCATTTCACACGGGTTTATTTTTGATTTTGGTGTCTTAATGGCCTTTGGGGGAACAATTGCCACGGCTTTGTTTATCCCCGCTGGTAATTTGGTGGTTTTCCCGGGCTTGGACAACGTTTTTGTAGTGATATACCTGCTTGCAATAGGGCTTCTTGGAATGGCAATGTCTTCTGTCGGATCTGGTAATCCCAATGCAGGTATAGGTATAGGCCGTGCATTAACACAGATGCTTGGTTATGAATTGCCTTTTTTGATCGTACTTGTAGGTGTGTTTTTCAAGTACAAAAACTCTTCGCTGTCTGACCTAGTGAATATTCAAATAGAATCCGGACAGTACAATGCGTGGATAATGCCGCTTGGGGCTTTAGTTGCTTTCATTTCCTTGCTGGGTATGTTGGGAAAGAAACCTTTCGATGTTTTCATAGCTCCTGCCGAAATAGCCTCTGGTCCTCTGGTAGAGTACAGCGGCAAATATCTGGGCATGCTATTGATACAGCATTCATTTTCCGTATTTATTGAAATTGGTTTGTTTGTCAATCTGTTTCTCGGAGGCGGAAGAACTGTCTGGGAATTCCTGCTGAAGTTTTTCATCGTATTCTTTGCTGCGGTTATTATTTCCGCAATTATGCCTCGGTTTAGAGTTGAACAGGCTGTGAAATTCTACTGGAAATGGCCGTTGATACTGTCTTTTGTCCAGGCAATAATCGTCATCATGGCAACAGGGAGGTGAGTTGAATGATAAATCAGCAATCAGCCTGGGGAAAGGTTGCCAATATGCTTCGTGCCAGGTCATTGTGGATGCTCTACTATTGTACTGGCTGTGGTGCTATTGAGCTTCCACCTACAATGACATCTAGATTTGACATGGAACGCTTTGGTATAGGTCCCATGGCAACGCCCAGGCAAGCGGATATACTTTTGATAACCGGCTACTTGAGTA
>QNAR01000114.1 GCA_003643975.1 Thermotogae bacterium
CTTTTGCAAGAAAGCGTACCTGAAAATTTGAAGATACTAAAAGCTTTACATGAAAAGGCTTTAACTGCTCTTGAGTTAAGTAGCAAGGCTCAATACGAAAAGGAGGTTAAAAAGATGGCAAATGAAAAGATAGAACTTCCTGAGGTGAGGATTATAGAACTCAAACCCACGAAAGTTGCTTATTACAGGGTTGAAAGCGAAAGTCCAGAATTAGATGCCTGGAAAGTTTTGCTTGACTGGGCTAAGGAAAAGGGATTGATCGAGCTACCTACAACCCGGTACTTCGGGTTCGATAACCCTCCACCTTCACCGGGGAAATCGGTTTACGGATATGAAGTATGGATAACAATTCCTGAAGATTGCGAGCCTTCAGGTGAGGTTAAGCTGAAAAATTTCAGTGGGGGGCTTTATGCGGTAACGAGTACATACCTTCCAGATATAGGAGAAAACTGGAAAAGGCTGGTCGAATGGGTTAAAACAAGTGAATATGAATTAGGAGCACATCAATGCCTTGAAGAGACTATTTCACCTCAAAAGATGCCGAATGAGCAGACACAGTTTGATCTTTATTGTCCCATAAGTGTAAAATAACAAGTGGGGAAGGTAATCTCCCCCTACATTTTCTTATGGGAGGATAAGAAATGTCAAAAGGCTTTGTTCATGTGTATACATGAAACGGTAAGGGAAAAACCACTGCGGCGCTGGGTTTGTCTTTGAGAGCAGTTTGCGCGGGGAAAAAGGTTTTCTTCGGGCAATTTGTAAAAGGCATGACTTACAGTGAACTGAAAGCTGTCGATTTTCTTCCAAATTTCGTTATGGAACAGTTTGGAAGAGCCTCTTTTATCCACGGTGAACCCGATGAAGAAGATATAAAAGCTGCTAAGAAAGGCCTTGAAAAACTCAAAAAGGTCCTGACAGAAGGAAATTATGACCTTGTTGTGATGGACGAAGTGAACATAGCACTGTATTTCAAACTTCTTACTCCCTCTGAAGTCGTAGAAGCGGTTAATAATCGTGCGGAACATGTGGAAGTTGTTTTGACCGGCAGGTACGCTCCTGAGGAAATAATTGAACTCGCCGATCTCGTCACAGAAATGAAAGAAATCAAACATTATTACCAAAAGGGAATAAATGCACGGAAAGGAATTGAATTTTGATTTTTTTGGCATAGACTTGCTTGGTCAAACCAAGGGTGAGAAAAATACCGGAGAGAAAAGGGTTTTCATTGGTTGAATTGTTAATAGTTTTGGCTGTTATTGCAGTGTTGATTTCTATCTTGAGCATAACAGCTCTTAATACAATCCGAAAGGCAAAGGCGGTTGCTGTCGCACAGAACCTGAAAACCCTTTCGACGGGTTTTGAAAATAAGGTTCTCATAGATTGTTCTCCACCAGAATCGATTTATGAAATTGGAGAAAACGTCGTTGAAAATTACGGAGTAGCGTATGAAGTGAGCAATGGCATATGGCTTATGGTTACCTATTACACCGGCAAAGACGTGCATCTCAGTACTTTGGAAACAATACTTCCAGATATTTCAGAGAACTTCATTTCGTTGACCTCTCCAACAGTACTGTCAGGGAGTGCTCCATATTCTGATAGTGAGGGAAACATATATTACAGCCACGTTATTGCGACATCTTATACTCCTTCTGAAGCAGATGTCATAATCACAAACATTGAATATGCCGCAAGTCCCGAAGTTGTTCATATAAAAAATCTTGGAGGTGTTTCTGCAAACCTCATCGGTTGGAAATTAAAAGACGAAGCAAATCACACATTCATATTTCCTGCAATTACCATTGATTCAGGTGAAGAAATCAGAATATACTCAGGGCACGGAACAATGCCGGAAGGCGAAAATAACTTCAAATGGAGTGGAAGCTATATATGGAATAACGACGGTGACACAGCTTATCTTTACGACTCCGCCGGTGCGACAGTGTGTGTTTATGCATATTGATCAATATATGGAAATCTATTTCATAGCTTCTGTTATATTTTTTAAACTTTCGAAGACATAGTAAGGTGGGTTTTCAGTGACCATATCGGGTGTGGTTTCGCCCGAAAGCACCAAAACCGTATCCACAGCCGCTCTTATCCCACACTCTATATCTGTGTAAAGCCTATCACCTATCATCACGACTTCTTCTTTTTTCGCATCGAAATCTCTTATGAGCATTTCCAAAATCTCTTTGTTTGGCTTTCCTATAACGTAATCCGGTTTTCGCCCTGTTGATGCTTCAACAAGGGCGATAAAGCTGCCGACATCCGGGATGGGCCCTTTTTCGGTTGGACAATTTATATCCGGGTGGGAAGTTACATATGGCATCCCTTGCCTGACATAATCGCAAAATTTCTCTATTTTTTCATAAGTAAGTGTCTTATCATAAGTCATAACAACAAGTTCAGGATCTTCATCAACGAGTTCTATACCGCTCCAGCGGAAGAGATTTTCCACGGAAGGGACTGCTAAAAGATATACTCTCTTTTCAGGGAAGTTTTCTTTCAAAAAGCGAATTGTAGCTTCAGCCGATGTGTAGATATCAAAGAGGTTTTCGGGCACGCCCAGCCGCACTAATTTATCCACGTATTCATCTTTTGTCGCCGAGGAATTGTTCGTAAGAAAAACGAGATCAGCTCCCATGTCATGAACTTTTTGAGCGAATTCAAGGCTCCCAGGAAGCAATTTATTTCCGAGGTAAAAAGTACCGTCAAGATCCAGAACAAAAAGCCTTTTATTTTCAAACATGCTCTCACTCCTTTTGCGCCTTTGAAAAGAGTATATAATATATTCAAAATAGATGAGTCAAAATGGAGGTAGTTTTTTTGAAGGGCTTTTTGGGGAAAATTTCTATGTCGTTGCTCATCGTAATAGCCGTTCTGGCTTTCTACAGTTTCGTGCTTGAACCAGAATCTCTTACCGTTAAATATCTCAAACTTTCAAAGGATAAGGGCATAAGAGTGCTATTTTTCAGCGATCTGCACATGAGTAGATTTTATGGTTTTCATGAGCGTCTTATAAAGAAAATTAGAGAACTCAACCCAGATTACATCGTATTTGGTGGTGATGCGCTTAAACCGAACACCAATTTTGATGATCTCGAAAGATTCTTCACATCTTTATCGGAAATAGCCCCTGTTTACGCAGTCGTGGGAAACTGGGACTTTGACAAACTTAGTAGGGTAAAAGCCGTATATAGAAACTCTGGCGTGCATCTTCTTGATGGAGATACAGTAAAGTTGATAGGCGATACCGGGTGTATTAACCTCGTCGGTATGCCTTTGAGCCAAAAATATACCACCCCAGCCGATAAAGATATTCTGCTTGTGAGCCATTACCCTCATGCAGTAGCAAGGTATTATGGGCCTGATCCCATTATCTGTTTATCAGGACATACCCACGGGGGACAATTTTACATACCCCTGGTCTCAAATATCATTTTAAAAAGCAAATACCCTATTCTCAAGGGAGAAGGGAAATTCGGAGCGTATAGGGTTTTTGTAACCAACGGTGTGGGTTCGTGGCTTCATCTTAGGTTCCTGGCTCCCCCACAACTTGTCGTTCTTGAATTTTAGTTATTGACACCTCTTTTTGTCGGTGTTATAATATCATCGATAATACCCCCACGGGGTATCAGGAGGTGAAACGATGAATTTGAAAATAACCGTGTATTCCACGCCCTCATGCCCATGGTGCAGAAAAGTCAAACAGTATTTCAAATCCCTGGGAATACCTTTCAAAGACGTGGATGTAAGTAAAAACCCAAAAAAGGCTGAGGAGATGTACCGTAAAAGCGGTCAAATGGGTGTTCCTGTGGTCGTGATGGGTAACCAGGTTATAGTTGGTTTCGATAAAGCCAAAATTGATAGGATACTCGGAATTTCTTAATGCTTTAAAAATGAATCATGAAGATTAAGGGACGGTTTATACCGTCCCTTTTTATTTTTTTACCGGGATGGTATGCTTTTAATAGCACATGATGAAAGGAATGAGCATATGAGAGAGCTGAGAAAAAACCCGATTACAGGGGAATGGGTGATAATTTCTTCTGCAAGAAGCGCAAGACCGGTTCTGCCTGAAAATGCGTGCCCCCTTTGCCCGGGGGTCTTGGAGCTTGAGGAAGATTACGATCTTGCCGTTTTTGACAACAGGTTTCCCGCGCTCAGCCTTGATGCTCCAGAGATAATCGAAGAGGAATCTGTTGTTGAAAAAGGGAAAGCCATTGGTAAGTGTGAAGTCATTATGTATACTTCAAACCACAACCTTGCAGTCCCGGATATGCCAGTAAAACAGCTTGCCAAGTTAATTGAAGTATGGTGTGACAGGTACAGGGAACTTTCCAAGAACAGAGAATTAAAATACATCTATATTTTCGAGAACCGGGGCAGGGAAGTTGGTGCAACCCTCGACCACGCTCACGGGCAGCTTTATGCTTTTCCATACCTGCCGCCAAGAGTAGAAAGAAAAATTGAGCACACCAGGCAATATTATCTATCCAATGGTAATTGTTCGCTGTGTGATGTTTTGAAAGACCTTCCCAAAGCCAACATCATCAAAAGCGGGAAATATTTCGTAAGTCTTGTGCCACCATATGCCAGATTCCCTTATGAATGCCATATTTACCCCCTTCGTCATGTCTCATTCCTTACCGACCTGACCGCTGAAGAGAAGTGGGAATTAGCCGAGTTCATTCGTGATATTGCAAAGCGCTATGACAGTTTTTTTGAAGAAAAGTTTCCTTATATGATGATGCTCTTCTCCGCGCCGTATAACACAAATGAGCTCTATGATGAATTTTTCCATTTCCACATTGAGTTTAATCCACCAAAACGTTCAAAAGACAAAATGAAATGGATGGCAAGTGTCGAAACTGGAAGTTGGAATTTCATAAATCCTGCATCGCCAGAGGAAGTAGCAAAGGAGCTTAGAGAAGCTTTGGATTAGGCTCTGAAAACGGAGGTTAAATTTGGGTACTTTCGCTTCTCAACTTGCGCCAGAGGGGATCAATATAGGCATAGGTTAGCCATTCTTCAATGCTGTGAAGTTTTTTTCTTCCCATGGGGGTTAGCAAATAAAGCTCATCTTTTCTCGTTAAATAACCCATGACCCTCAACGATTCAAGCAAAAAGCGAAGTTTTTTATTTGCCTTCGGAAAGTATCTATTCAGTTTGCTAAAATCGAGTTGACCAGTGTAAAGCGCCCAAAAGGAATAATACAAAGCACCTTGAAATGTGCTTAATTGAAAGAGAGAACCTATTGGCGGCTTATTTTCTGTGATACTTTCACGATAACGAGCCAACGAAAAGGTGTTTGTGGCAAACAATTCTCCTGTATAAGTGGAAGCACTAAGCCCCAGACCGAGATAAAACTCTCTGGCAACTGAGGTATACCTTCTGTTCAAATCTTTTCTCAGATAAGTCCAAAGAGTGTCTCTCTTGTAACCGTTTTTTTCTGCAATTTCATCTAATTTATCAAATATCATCAATTCTCTTCGGCTACTGTTTCGCGTATCTCTAAACTTCGTATATGAAAAACGCATCATGGGATATACAGAAATCTGTTGTGGTGAGAGCTTCATAACTTTTTCCAGATCGCTCTGTGCAGCTTTGCCCGAAAAGCTTAACGGGTCAAAGACCAGATCTACGTCGATGAAATCAAAGCCCGCATCAAGAACGTTTGCTAAAGCGAGAAAATTATCCTTTGCAGTATGATGCCGGCCAAAATGTTTGAGCACTGCATCGTTGAAAGATTGAA
>QNAR01000115.1 GCA_003643975.1 Thermotogae bacterium
AAAAAAGTACAATGTTGTCTCTGCATTTCGCTATGCTGGGTTTTTTACATTTTTAGTCGATACAAAGGGGCAATCTTTATATCCTGAAAAATGTGAATGCCATGTGCCCGATTTGAACGAGTTCTTCCAGATAGTGATAAGGGGTGAAAGAAATGTTCTATAAAGAGATAAGAGAACTGAAAACGACGTTGGTCGTTGTTTCTCTGCTTCTTGTGGTTGCCCTCATCGCAACTGTTGCAATGAAAGACACTGCTGTTGAACTCTTACAGGGGTTCAGTACTGAGGACATGCCAGAATTTGCCAGAAACCTTTTGGCCAATCCAGATCTTCTGGAAAATATAGGGAATAATGATTTTTATCTTGTCAGCCAATGGCAGGGGAAAAACCTCGGGCAGTTTATTCCATTAGTTATTTTGATAATCTCCATCCCCATATTTGCAAGGGAATTTGACAAAAAGACAATTTATTTTCTTCTCTCAAGACTAACAAGAAAAAGGGTATTTTTCATGAAGTATTTCACGGGGTTGGGTGTACTTTCAGCGTTAATCGCTTTTTTCTCTTTATCTGGACCCATTGCGATGAACTTTGCGGGTTATGAAACTGGATTTAGCTTAACATTCAAAATATTGGTTCATCAGTTGATAGGCGGAGCCTTTTTCTTTTCGCTTTTCATTCTTTATTCTGTGCTTTTCAGCGACCAAACCAAACCCCTGATCATAGGAATGGCTACTATAATAGGACTCCCCATACTGGGGCTTTTTAGGCCTCTTGATTTTCTCAACCTCTATCCCTACATTCTGGGCTCTAATGTTTACAATGCGGGAATTGAGGTTACAGAATCTGTCTTACTTATTTTTTTGGTTGCTGTAATTACCACAGCAGATTATATTATTTTCAAAAAGAGAGAGTTGTAAAGATGGGACTATAAAAATGGTAGGTGATTGTGGATGATAACGCTAAAAAACGTCACAAAGATCTATACAGGAGGCATCAAAGCCGCTGACGGCCTTTCCTTAGAAGTCAAAGAGGGAGAGATTTTTGGCTTTCTTGGGCCTAACGGAGCGGGTAAAAGTACAACTATCAAAATGATAACGGGGGTTATTGAGCCAACAGAGGGAACAGTAGAAATTTGTGGAATTAACATGGCAAAAGATCCTGTAAAGGCAAAGTCGTTTATCGGCTATGTTGCTGACGAACCACTGGTTATGGAGAAACTAAAGGGAATCGAGTATCTGAACTTCATCATGAATGTTTTTCAAGTTCCCAAAGAACTTAGGACACAAAGAATAGAAAGACTGTTAGAAGACTTCAAGTTATCGCACGCCATTATGGACCCAATAAACACGTATTCCCATGGGATGAAACAAAAGCTCAGTCTTATAGCCGCCCTTTCTCATAACCCGAAAGTCTGGGTTTTGGATGAACCCATAGTGGGATTGGATCCCGAATCGGCCTTTATTTTGAAAAAAATGATGAGAAACCATGCAAATTCTGGGAACACGGTTTTTTTCTCCACCCATGTTATGGAAATAGCCGAAAAGATTTGCGATAGGATAGGCATTATTCAAAAAGGGAAACTTGAATTCGTTGGAACTGTTGAAGAATTGAGAAAACTCAAGGGTTCAGGCACACTTGAGGAACTCTTTTTAGAGGTGACGAAAAGTGAGATTGAAAAGATGGATTTCTCTTACCTGGACAATAATTAATGCAAATTACGGTTTAAGTAACTTAAAAACTTCACTGAAAAAAGACAAAAAGAACATTCTTATTCTGGCACTCATGATTTATGCCTTTGGGGCGATTGGCTTTTCTTTTGTGTTTTTTTACAAGCCTTTACTGATTAGTAGTTATCAGCAACTTGCAACCCTCGGAATGGAAAAGTTATTTCTGGCCAATGCTTTTCTCAATGCTGGCATAATTGGGTTTATAGTGGGTCTTTTTCTGCTGATAAGTACCCTTTTCTTTTCAAAAGACATGAGGGTATTAATCACACTCCCAATAAGAGCTTCTGAAGTAATCACAGCGAAGTTAACCGTTGTCATACTCTTTCAGATGATTGTTTCATTGGCAATCTTATTACCTTCGCTTGTTTATTACGGCATCCAGAAAAATGCTGGAGTTTCATATTGGTTGTACTCGATGCTTCTATTTCTACTATCGCAAATTTTCCCGATGCTTCTTCAAACCATTATCATATTGCCGCTATCTCGAATAGTAAAATTCAGCCGCATGAAGGATTTCATGCTCTACATCCTTGGCATTGGGGCACTTGCAATGTCATTGATTGTTGTTTTTCTTGTCAACAAGTCTGCTATCAATGGTGGAAACAACGGCTTTAACCTTGTCAATATCTTTGCAAATCCCGATGTATTTATAAACAAGCTCGCATCAATATATCCGCCAGCATTTTTCGCCGTGAAAACTTTACTGAGCAATACTTTTTCTGGTCTCGCCTGGCTCGCCGGGTATTTGGGTTTACACGCTATTGCCTTTGTTACCACTATCTGGTTTGCAAAGAAATACTATTACGACACGTACAATAGCTTGCAGCAATTTTATGCCGGCAGAAGAAAGCTATCCACGGAGGAAATGAGCGGTCAACTAAATGTTGAAAAGAGTCTCTTTGCAACTCTTCATGCCAGGGAATGGAAATACTTTTTGAAAGTACCAGCCTTTGCTTTTAACGGGCTCTCAGGCACTTTTATATTGCCGATTATGGTGATTATGTTCCCTTTTATTTTCAAAGGAAATCAAGAAGCAAGCGGAAACATAGAGAACTTTTTTCAAGCGATTAAAGACCTTTATGTCCCAATTGGGATTCTTGGTGGCGTTCTTGCTGGTTCTATGAGCGGTTTGGCAGCTTCAGCTTTCAGCAGGGAAGGGAAGCTCCTGCAAGAATTAAAGGCTCTTCCGGTTAGCCCCGGTGATGTGCTAAAGGCGAAATTCGTTAACATAATGGAGATAAGCTTCATGGGAATTTTGCTGATGACCGCGGCTATACACTTGCTACTTGGAGGTTCCCTGCTTCTTGATATTATAGTGGTTTTGCTTTCTGGAGTTGTCTCTGCATTTTTGAATTTACTTCAATTAGTCATAGATGCAACCAGGCCTTTGCTAAACTGGGATAACCCTCAGAGGGCGATAAAGCAGAACTTCAACGTTGCCATTGCAATTTTCATTGTTATCGGGTTTGTTGGTGGTTTCGGCTATCTTTCTTTTAAGCTGGTAGATGTGGTATCACCCTTTGCTATAGCAATGGTTTTGGCGCTTTGCGGCATTGTAGGGATTATATCCTTAATAAAACCCGCACTGAGAATGACCAGTGATTTATTGAAAAGAGATCTCTAAGGTTTCAGTTTTGTTTAAAAGAATGATAAAATAAATCGATGATAATCAATAACAACTTCTTTATTTTGGTCAAGGGGGGATTTTATGGACGTTTTCCTTTTTTTTAACAGGTATTTGTTGATACTCTCGTATATTTTATGGGCTGGAATCAATATAACACTTGGTTTTTTCCTTGTTCCATTGCTCAGAAAGAAAAATGTTCCGGAAGTAAAGGTGCTGGTGTTTAACATCCTCAGAGCTTTTAGAAAGATAACCTACGCATGTTGGGCTCTAATGCTTGGTACGGGATTTATAGAATACATCTATATTAGGCCAATTAGTAGTTTCGAAAGTATTTCACAATACTTAATGATTACAGGCTTCATCGTTTTTGTTTTCCATATAATCTGGTCGTTTTACCTGTTTGGAATTGCAAAGAGAAATGAATATAATCCTCTTTCAGTGACTGAAAGAGATGCAGGGTTGCTTGTTGGTGGGGGTTATTTTAACAATTTCCTCATATTCACTATGATTTTTATATACGCCATCGTGGAAATGCTATTTCATCTATAATCCATGAAGCTTTTCCTCAAGTGATAGCAGCTCCTTCTGAAGTGATTCTTTCTTTTCGATCAAGTTGAGTAGTTTTTCTTCAGTACTCTCTATTTCTTTCTGCAAGTTCTGAAGCTTCTGGTAGTCAGTTGGATACAGAGAGAGCTCATTTTGCAGGTTCTCCAGTGATTTTTCGAGCTCCTCCTCTTGAAATTCCAGGCTTTTCAGTAAATCTGAAAGTTTTTTTCGTTGGTTACTCAATTTGCGCTTTTCTTTGAAGTTGTGTCGTTTCTCAGCTGTATTTTTGGAGGTTGTAAAATTGGCTTTGAATTCATCGTAATTATTCAAATAGTCTTCGAGCTTGTTAAGGTGTTTCAATTTTCCGGATTGGATTACGACGTATTTTTCACAGATATTCCTCAAAAACTCCCTATCATGTGAAACCAATATGATCGCACCTTTATATAGCATGAGGACTTCTTCGAGATTCTGAATCGACCAGATATCAAGATTGTTCGTGGGTTCGTCCATGATCAGTACATTAGGTCTTTTCAAAATCATCTTTGCAAGAGCGAGCCGTGTTTTCTCTCCTCCACTTAAAGATTCAACCTTTCTAAAAACGCTTTCACCGGTAAAGCCAAAACGTCCAAGATATTTCCTGATCTCAAAGTCTGGCCAGTCACGCACCATTTCCCAGCATTCTTGTATGACTTCCTTTTCTGGTGAGAGCTCGCTTGACATCTGTGAAAGATACCCCCAGCTAACATTATGTCCCCATTTTACTGTACCTGAAAACGATGTTATTTCACCAGAAAGTATCTTAAGAAAAGTGGACTTTCCACTACCATTTGGTCCCACAATTCCCAACTTTTCACTACGTTGCAGTTCGAGATCTGCATGGTTGAAAACAGGCTTTTCAGTATATTTAAAATTCAAATTTTTAACTTCCAATACTATGTAACCCGTTCTGGAAGGTTCTGGAATCCTTAACTTTGTGGAATTTCCTTCTTCTCCCGGAATTGAGACCTCGTTCAGTTCTTCCTTGAGACGTTCTATTTGCCTTTCTTTACTTCTGGCTTGCTTTATAAACTTTTCGCCTCCCCAAAGTCTATATCTCTGAGCAACTGCCTGGAGCCTTTCTATCTCATTTGTCAACTTCTCCTGTCTTTTAAGAGAGCTTTTTACATACAGTTCTCTCTCGGCTTTATAATGCTCGTAACTGCCCGGAAAATCCCAAAGCATTCCACTATTTATCTCCCAGAACCTATTTCCCACGTTCCTTATGAGGTGTCTGTCATGTGATACAAGCAGTACCGCGCCACGGTAGGAATTTAGAAATGAAATGAGCCAATCAACGGATTTAAGGTCAAGATGATTTGTAGGTTCATCGAGCATTAGCAAGTCATAATCAAGTAGCAGTAAGCGTCCCAATGCGATTCTCGTAATTTCCCCACCACTGAAGCTGCCGAGTTCTCTGTTCCAATCCTGTGGTGAAAACTCAAGCCCGGTTAATATGCTCCTGACTCGCCTGTCAAAACTGTAAAATTCTTCCGTCTCAGGTGTTACTCTGCTCTTCTCTTTCATATAGAAGTCAATGAGCACTTCTTTCATGTTTTCAATGCGTTCCTGAATTTGATAGCCGATCTTCATTCCCGAGGCCCGGTGAACTTCACCATATGTTGGTTTCAATAATCCTGTGATGATTTTGAGCAGTGTGGATTTTCCGCTTCCGTTCTTGCCGATAAGAACTATTTTGTCTCTTCTATTTATTGCGGTCGATATATCTTCAAAGAGAAGCCCTTCGCCATAGTCGTGACCTATCCCACTTAAAGTTAAGAGCATAATCTACCTCCTGGATGTAT
>QNAR01000116.1 GCA_003643975.1 Thermotogae bacterium
TGCAAGCTCTGCAAGGCTATATGGCCCCTCCTGGAAAAGGGATTTAGCGAGTTCATAGGTATCTATATAGTCATTAGAGAAAGGAAAGGTACCCGTTTCTTTCGCTGCTATGTCAAAGAACTTCATATCTACCGATATGCTATGCCCAACGATTACGGCATTTCCAACGTATTCCTTAAACTTCGGAAATACTTCTAGCATGCTAGGCTCATCATTAACATCTGCGTTTTTCAATCCATGAATACTGCTTATGGCAGCAGGAATTGTTATTTGCGGGTTTACGAGTGAGTGAAAGCGCAGTTCGTAATATATCTTCCCATGGTAAATAGGAATTGCAGCGATTTCTATTATTCTATCTCCATTAAGGGGACTCGAACCGGTAGTTTCGGTGTCAACGACCACAAAAACATTGTTCATTTCAATACCTCCTGTAATATTTTAGCACGCTGAGAAATTTTATTCCCACACAGAATTCATAAGTTTTGTTCACAGAAACTATCAATAAGGAGGTATATAATGATAAGAGCTCGATACATTACGCAAGCCGTCAAAAGAAATCAGGAACAACACTGCAACAAAGGGCTATCGCCTTTTAAACACACCTTTTATATATTTGTATTCCCTGAGAGCAAAAAGTTTAGAGAGCAGCAGATATATAGCTACTCCGGAGAGAACTTCAATGATACTCGAAAGATTCATTGCAGGGAGTAACTGCCTTTCAATGAAAAGTGTAATGGTCATAATAAGACTTGCCATGGTGATTTTCAATAATTCATACAGTTGACTTTTAGTAGCTTTAACAGCCAGAAGTACTTGCAAACTGACACTTAAAAATCCAAAGATGCCCGCGATAGCTGTTGCCCAAGCTATTCCCACCGGGCCATAGGACAATCCCAGAACAATGTCCAATACGATGTTGATCCCCGCCATCAAGGCCGCTATAAGAGAGGGGAATCTAGGATTTTGGCGTGAATAGTGAACCCTTGAAAAGATGTTGAATAGCCCATAGAATGGGAGTCCAACTGCATAAATTCTCAAAATGCGGGCTGTATTGAGCGTATCGATGTAACTAAAGGCGCCTCTTTGAAACAACAAAGATACAATTTCTTTTGAAAGCACAATAAGGCCCAAAGTAGCCGGAAGGATGAAATAAAGAAGCGTTTCGAGAGATGTCCATAGGGTTTCGTTGAACTTCTCGGTGTTCTTGATGTATTTAGACAGCTCGGCAAGCACGACGGTAGCCACCGAGATTCCGAAAATGCCAAGAGGAAGCTGGTAAAGCCTCATAGCATATTGCAAACTTGAAACCGCACCTGAACCCAATTCTGTGGCTACTCTTGTATCCACAAGCGAATTTACCTGAGCGATGGCCGGGGATATCATTGTGAGTCCAAAAATTTTGAGAAATTCCCTGGCGTCTTTTTTGTTGAATCGGGCCTTAAACCTGAACCCTTTCTTTTTCGCAGCTGTTATCACTGCCAGTACCTGAATTCCACCTCCAACAACAAAGGCAATGGTTGGTCCCAAAATCGGTGGATTGAAATGCCTGGAAAGGGCAATACCGGTTATGGTTGAAAGGTTGATAAACGCAGGAGAAAGAGCCGCAAGAAAATAAGCATCAAAACTATTAAGCACCCCGTAAAAAACGCTCCATGTAGAAACAAGAAGCACAAATGGAAAGGTTATTTTCATCAGCTTCGATGTGAGCAGAATCACTTCTGGATCAAACCCACCTGCGAAAACCCTGGTTACCGGGGTAGAAAAAACAACGCCTGTTACTGATATGATGGATGTAACGCTGATAACAAGCAATAGAACGGTCGATGCAAATTCGAAGGCTCGCTCAATGGATTCCCTTCTCTTCTCAACAAACATAGGTACAAAAGTCAAGGATAAGGCCCCTTCTGCGAATATCTTTCTCAGAAAGAAAGGGATCATTATAGCTACAAGATAGGCGTCATATTGGTTTGAAGTGCCAAAGTATCCTGCGAAGAAAGCATCTCTCAACAAACCGGTAACCCGGGAGATCATCGTAGCTAGACCAAAGGCCAGCGTTCCTTTGAGAACTTTATTTTCCATCGTTTTTCATAGCCTTCCCCTACGAGAGTTTTCTATTAATTATATCGCAAATGGGAAAGTTTGGAGATTATAACCGCTACAAGGCGCACTTTCAGATGCAGGTAACATATGTTACCGACTAAGATGCTATCTAATTTTATACTCTTTTTATATAAACACCAGGAGGTGATTGCATGAGAATTCGACTATTGACAGTATTGAGATTGACCTCAGAGATACTGGCACTGCTACTCTTCGTTTTTCTGTTGAAAAATAAAATGTTGCAATTATGGTTGGTTATTTTCGGTGCTTCGATACTGGGTTCTTTTCTTTTTGGAAGATTCTATTGCGGATGGATTTGTCCCATGGAAACGCTTTTCAGACCTATCAATTGGATCTACGCGAAGTTGAAAATAAAGAGATTCAAAACACCAAAGGTGCTCAAAAACAATGTAGTGAGATGGGGAATTCTAGCCCTGTTCTTATTTTTGCTGGTAGCTACAAAGATCTTTCACCTGAAGATTAATCTCTTGCTGTATATAACCGTCCTTTCGATTGCCATAACCTTGATATTTGAAGAGGAGCTCTGGCATAAGTATCTATGCCCATTTGGGACAATACTTGCTCTGTCCTCGCGAAAAAGCCTTTTTGGATTGAATATAGATAAAAACAGTTGTGCGCTTTGCAACATTTGTCAATCAAAGTGTCCGATTAACGTCATTTCAAAAGAAAATTCCCAAATGAAAATCAATACACGAGAATGTCTGTTGTGTTTTAAATGCACCGAGAGTTGCCCAAAGGTATCTATCAAATATACGAAGCTAAACTAGTCCATAAAAAATCTTATTTTCCCTTTGATACCTTTAATACTCTTGTGGCATTCAGCACCGCCAGAAGAGCTACTCCCACATCTGCAAATACTGCTTCCCACATAGTTGCCTGTCCGACGGTTCCCAGCGCTATGAACAGGCCTTTTACGCCAAGAGCAAAGAGTATGTTTTGCCAAATGATATTGTGAGTAAAGGAGGCTGTTTTCATTGCCTGTGAAAGCTTCGAGGGCTTGTCGTCCATAATGACAACATCGGCGGTTTCTATAGCTGCATCAGAGCCAAGCCCACCCATCGCTACCCCTACATCTGCTCTGGCAAGGACCGGCGAATCATTTATTCCATCCCCCACAAAGGCGACTTTCCCTTTGCTTTTTCCCTTGAGGCGCTCTAAAATAGCAACTTTATCTTCTGGCAAAAGCTCGGCGTAGTATTCATCGATACCGAGTTCAGAAGCAACTTTTTCAGCAACGATCTGGCTATCGCCAGTCAGCATTGCAATTTTCTTGACTCCCTGCTTTCTCAACTCTTCTATAGCCTTCTTTGCGTCTGTTTTTATTCGATCAGAGATTGTTATGCTGCCAGCGTATTTACCATCTATGGCAACGTACACAACTGCATCAACTTTTTCCTCATCTGCCGGTTCAATATTGTGTAATTTAAGCAGTTTTTGGTTACCCACATGCACTCTCTTTCCAGAAATCGTAGCGATTACACCCTGTCCCGGTATTTCTTTGTAATCATTCACCTGGTTGGGATTTTCAAGGAAGTCTTTACCGTAGTCACGTATTGACTTTGCTACTGGATGATTTGAATGTATCTCTGCCTTAGCTGCAAACTCTACGACCTCCTCCTTGGAATAACCGTTGAAGGTCTTTACATCTGCCACTTCAAAAACACCTTCTGTCAATGTTCCCGTTTTATCGAAAACAACTGTATCCACATTTTTCAGAGCATCCAAAAAGTTGCTTCCCTTTATGAGCACGCCATTTTTTGAAGCTCTTCCTATACCGCCGAAATACCCCAGCGGAATTGATATAACAAGGGCACATGGACATGAAATCACAAGCAACACAAGTGCACGTTGTATCCAAAGAGCCAAGCTTGCACCCGGTATAAACAAAGGCGGCAAGAAAGCAATAGCTGCCGCTCCAAATACAACAAAAGGTGTATAGTATTTTGAAAACTTCGTTATGAATTTCTCTGTTGGAGCTTTTTTGGAAGCAGCATTTTCAACCAGCTCCAAAATCTTCGAAACATAAGAATTTTCAAAGGATTTTTTGACTTCGATTCTCAATAGTCCGGAAGTATTTATCATTCCGGAAAGAACCTCATCCCTCACTTTTACTTTTCTTGGAACGCTTTCACCAGTCAAAGCTGAAGTGTCGAGGAATGATTCGCCTTTCACAACAACTCCATCAAGAGGGATCCTTTCACCAGGGTTGACCAGTATTATCTGCCCTGGATTGACTGTTTCAGGTGGGACTCTTTTGATTTGTCCATCGGATAATAGATTAGTGTAATTGGCTTTCAATGCAAGCAATGATCTTATAGAACGCCTTGATTTTCCAACTGCAAGATCATCAAACAGCTCACCGACTGAGAAAAAGATCATAACCGCCACCGCTTCCGGGAATTCTCCAATGGCAATTGCTCCTAATGTTGCGACCGACATGAGGAAATTCTCTCCGAAGAAATTCCCATGCAGTATATTTTTGACTGCAGCAAGCAGTACTCGCCACCCACTTATGATATAAGCCGTTAGAAAGAGAACAGTATTAACTTGAAGGGGCATGAAGGAAATGAAAAATCTATTTATCAACGCTACTGCAAATAAGATTCCCGAAATTGCAAGCGTTATAATTTGCTTCCTTAAATCTCCATTTGATTCAGAATCACCGGCTTCACTTTCAAAGGCTACCTCAGGCTCTATTCTTTTTGCGAGTTTTTGAATCTCAATAATCTCGTGTTCATCAGCGATAAGCGTTTGGGTTGCAAAGTTTAGAGACATATCCATCCCTTTTTCTTTTACTGCCTGTTCAATTTTGGCGGCGCAACTGGCACAGTCAAGGTTCTTTACTCTGTATTTTTTCTTCATTCTTATTCCTCCAAAAATTCTTCGAAATGTTCTTTAGCCACATTTATCAAGTCCATTATGTGCTTATCTGCAAGAGAGTAGAAAACAGTTTTTCCCTCTCTTCTGTATTTAACTATTCTAAAGGCTTTCAAGAGCCGCAAATGATGAGAGACAGATGGAAGCGTAATCCCCAGTATCTCAGAAAGGTCACAAGTACAAAGTTCTTTCAGAGAAAGAAGATAGATTATCTTGGTTCTTGTTTCGTCAGCCAAGACTTTGAATAGCTCGGAAAGACCGGAAATTTCATTTGCCCTCTTTTTAAATTCTTCGGTATTTATGTGTACTTGATGCACCTGGCAGTAATCTTTCTTTTTCATGTAAAACACCACCTATATAATACGATTAGACAATTGTCTAATCGTATTATATAGCTTAAGACCCCCAACTGTCAAATGCCAAAAAAAAAAGACCCGCCTTTCGGCAGGTCTTTTTTCAGGTTTATTTAATGTGTTAGATAGCTTTAACGTTTACAGCCTGTGCGCCCTTCTGACCATTTTCGATATCAAATTCCACTCTCTGACCTTCTTCAAGTGTTCTGAAACCGTCCATGGCTATACCTGAAAAATGAACGAAAACATCTTCACCCTCGTCTCTTGTGATGAAGCCGTAGCCTTTCTGTGCGTTGAACCATTTTACTGTACCTTTCATGTTTCCTCCTGAAAATCTCTTGCACCA
>QNAR01000117.1 GCA_003643975.1 Thermotogae bacterium
GAAATATTCAAGATCTGGAACGGAGGCCTTGCCATACACGGGGCTATTTTTGGAGCATTACTGTCGGGCTTTTTGTATACCAGATTAAGGAAAAGCGCTGGAATAAGTTTTTGGCAGGCTTCAGATATATTTACTTCCGTCCTTCCCCTTGCTCAGGCTATTGGGCGCTGGGGAAATTTCATGAATCACGAAGCCTACGGTGCTCCAACGAATTTGCCATGGAAAATGTACGTCCCACCTGCTTACCGAATGCCAGGATTTGGCCAATATGAGTATTTCCACCCCACCTTTTTATACGAGAGCTTGTGGGATCTCTTCGTTTTTTTCCTTGTTTTCAACTACACCAGAAAATCCCGAAAAAGATACGGAGAAACAACCGGGCTTTATCTGGTTTTGTATTCAGCAGGCAGATATTTTGTGGAAGGGCTACGTCTGGATAGCCTGAAAGTAGGAGAATTCCGCACAGCGCAAGTTATTTCCATTATCCTTATGATCTGTGGTGCCCTGTTGTATTTGTACTCGAAAAGAAAAGGCGAAGCAGTGAGAAGAGTTTCTTAAAGGCTGTCGCTCTATGGCTAATTGTCGATTTCACTTCCTCCCCCAATTCGCCAAAGGTCATATTGTAACCTTCAGGCACAAATATCGGGTCGTATCCAAATCCTCGAGCGCCTCTTATTTCAAATGCAATAGTGCCCTCAACAACTCCTTCGGCGGCAAGCACCACGCCGGTGGGGTGATAGTAAACCGCGGCGCACTTGAAGCGCGCTTTTCTATTTTCTTCACTCTCCAGCCGTGTTAAGAGCTCTTCCATTCTTTCTGTATATGGGTATCCATCCATGAACCTCGCAGATTTGATCCCGGGGAAACCACCCAATGCATCAATTTCAAGCCCCGAATCATCTGCTATCAATGGAATTTTTAAATGCTTGAAGCTTTCAACCTTTATCAGCGCATTCTGCAAAAAGCTATCCCCTTTTTCTTCAATCTCTATCTTGTTATTTATGACAGAAGTAATGGGAACGATTGTCCAATCATTGCCTGCCAGCGCGCTGATTTCGCCGACCTTATGCTTGTTACCTGTCACAAGATATATTTTCATCGCTTTAACTCCTTCACTTTTTCGATCACTTCTTTTGGAGAATCACTTCTGAAAATAGCTGCCCCCATGACGAGAATGTCCGCTCCGTATTCCACAACAGTGGGAGCGGTGTTCAGGTTTATTCCACCATCAACGGCCAGCTGATAGCTTAACCCTTTTTCTCGACGTATGGAATCCAGTTGCCTAATCTTCTCTGCGGCAAGGGAAATGAACTTCTGGCCGGTGAATCCCGGGTTTACGGTCATAACTAACACCCCATCGAGAAAGGGCAAGATGCTTTCCAAAGCATTCACCGGAGTGTGGGGGTTCAGGGCAACAAAAGCTTCGACATTTCTCGATTTAATCCTTTCAAGCAGTCGGTGAAGGTGAGTTTCCGCTTCAATATGTACAGCGATAATCCTGGCACCGAAATCCATAAACCTATCCACATATCTTGATGGATCTGAAATCATAAGATGGACATCAAGAGGCAAGGTATCAACCCTATTTAAGGCTTCAAGCAGCGGAAATCCAAAGGTGATGTTCGGCACAAAATGCCCATCCATGACATCGATATGTAAATAATCGGCCGTTTTGATTTTATCAAGTTCTTGCTGGAGGTTCAGAAAATTTGCCGCGAGTATCGAAGGAGATACCTTTATCATCACTTCCACCTCTTTTTTCCCTTGTTTTTTTCCTGAAGCTCTTTGTACATTTTTCTATAGCTTTCATACCTCGTCGATGGAATATCACCCGTTTCTACTAGTTCCTTTATATAACAACCGGGCTCATCGATGTGGGCGCAATCGGAAAAAGCACAGTAACCACCGTGCACTTTCAATTCTCTGAAATAATCTTTCAACTCTTCAGGAAGTATTTCAGGCAATTCCAGCGAAGCAAAGCCCGGTGTATCGGCCACATACCCACCGAAGTCAAATTCAAGGAGTTCTACCCTTGTTGTTGTGTGCTTTCCCCTGTCAAGTCTTTTTGAAATATCGGAAGTTCTCAATTTCAATCCGGGTTTAAGAGCATTCAAAAGGCTGCTTTTCCCCACGCCTGACATACCTGCCATCGTGGATATTTTACCCCTGAACACCTCTCTTAAGAGGTCCATGTTGTAACCCGTTTTAGCCGATACTTCTATTATGCTGTAATATTCGCCATAAGTGTGATATAACTCAAGTAATGCCTTTCTGGAGCTTAAAAGGTCAACCTTGTTCACAGCTATTATCGTAGGCAGTGTACTGTATTCAGCAAGAATGAGAAATCTATCCAGTATGTAAAATGAGACAGCGGGTTCTTCAAGGCATGTAACAAGTACTATCTGGTCCACATTTGCTATACGCGGTCTTTTGAGTTCATTTCGACGGTTGAGTATATTCTCCACTTTTCCTGTTCCATCACCTGTGGGAACGAACTCCACCACATCGCCCACTATGGGCCTGATACCAAGTTTCTTGAAACGCCCTGGCATATCACATAGATAGTGCTTTCGGCTGTGCAATTCACTTACAATGAGCGTCCGGCTATCATAGCGGATCACATTTCCCTTTAACCTTTCAGCGCTCAACGCTTATCCCCCCTGAGCTCTCGCCTTCTTAACTGCCCACAGGCTGCATCTATATCTGTGCCCTTTTCCACTCTAAGAGCCGCTTCAATTCCCAGTTTATTAAGTTCTTCCTCAAAAGCCTTTGATCTGTCAACGGGAGGACGATGAAATTGTGGAACCACGGGGTTGATTGGTATCAGGTTCACAAAGCTTTTTAAGCCTCTTAATAAGCGCGCCAGATTTTTGGCATCTTTGAAAGAATCATTTATATCCTCTATCAATATGTATTCAAAGGTTATCCGGTTACCCGTTTTTTTCTGGTAGTATCTCAATGCTTCAAAGAGTTCCTCAATGGAGAAACGCCTGTTAATGGGCATGAGCCTGCTTCGTTTTTCATTGTCGGCTGCGTGAAGTGAAACGGAGAGCTTGATAGCAAGTCCTGAATCCGCAAGCTCTTTTATTCCATTGGGAATGCCCGCAGTGGAAATGGTGAAATGCCTTATCCCGAGATTTCTTCCTTTTTCATCGTGCAGGATTTCAATACTCTTGAAAAGAGACTTACTGTTCATAAATGGTTCACCCATACCCATGAAAACAATGTTATCGACGTCTTCATTTATCTCTTTTTCCATGTATAAAACCTGAGCCACGATTTCCGAAGTGCTCAGATTTCTTTTAAATCCGCTGAGCCCCGTTGCGCAAAAGGCACAGCCAAGCTGGCAACCAACCTGAGTAGAAATGCAAAAAGTGATATGTTCAGAATGGCGAATAACCACCGATTCAATGTATTCGTTATCATACAATTTCCAAAGAAATTTCTCTGTTCCATCCTTTGCTTTTTGCCTGCTTTTCATTGAAAAAACCGGAAAGGCAAAACGCTCTTTTAGAAAAACCCGATTGCCCTTCGACAGGTTTGTCATTGCTTCAAAATCAAACACTCTCTTTTTGTATATCCAATCGAATATTTGATCAGCCCTGAATCGTTCAAGGCCCAATTCCTGAATTTCGCGTTTTAGCTCTTCATAACTCAAGGAGAGTATTTCTGTCAAGTCATCACCACCAAAATATCATCGTTTTTTCAGATATGTGATAAAACAGGGCTTCGGTGCATCAGGCGGAAAGTAATAAACACCATAATCCTGTTCTGTTCCTCTCAAGTCTTTTCCAAGAGTGCTATCAAAGTTCACATATTCGTATCCATTCTCCGCGAGCTCGAGAACAAGGTCGTGTGTTTCTTCCAAACTATAAGTTTCAAGCAACAAGAAAAAGTCTTTAGTATCTATCTCCATTATCTCTCGAAGAAGCTGTTCCTTTGAATTTGAAAATGACTCCCGTTTCAGAGTGGAAAAAAGCCAGGGTCGCTCATTTAAAAGAGAGAGAGCACTGCCAGCTTTTTTTACCATCTTTTCCTTCATACCCTTCAAGATATATTCCATTTCATCTATTCGGTGCAGTTTAGGGGCTCCGATTCCCCTTTCCACAAGCAAGACTGCATCGGAAAAATCGCTGCCCGCAAAAATAAATCCTCTTTCTTCCAGCTCTGTTAACATTTGTGGATCAACAACATAAGTTTCCATCGGGGGAGCCTGGTTATACTCCAGCACAGGTCTTATATCTCTCATATAAGGGAGCTTTTCTATGTAGTTCACCAGCCATTGAGGGTGAGAGTATCTCAACCACAAAGGCAAGCCACTCAAATCCACACGTTCCTTTGTGATTTTTCTCAATACTGCATTAACCAAATTTCTGAAACTTCTGACGCCCACAAGTTCAACACTCTCTTTTATAGCGGCGTATTCAGGCACGGCATTTAGAAAATAGAGCTGAAAAACTCCCAGCCTTAATACATTCCTCACAGCTACGGGGAGTTTATCCGGTTTTTTCAGATATTCCTTCAGAATATGGTCTATGAGAACGCGCTTTCTCAAAGTACCCAAATACAGATTTACAGTGAACTTCCTTGCTTCAAAAGAAAGGGTGGAGAGCGCTATCTCCACCTTTTTTGATGGTATATATCCATTTTTATCGAAGTAGTTGAGTATCTCCAGTGCTATTTCCCGGCTTCCTTTCATCAGTTACGATCACCGAAAAGCCCCGAAATAAAAAGCATTCGCAACAATTGCATCAGGGCCATAGCCACGGAAGCCACATAGGTCATAGCAGCTGCGTTCAACACCTGATCGACCGCGGCGAGTTCCCTTTGGGGCATGCCCATTCTATTCAACAGGACGTGGGCCCTTTTACTGGCATTCAATTCTACGGGTAACGTTATAAGGGTGAATAGGACAACAAGTAAAAATAGCAGGATACCAAATTTCATCAACGCCGGAGACCAGAATAAAAGACCCATGAGGAAGATTATCCAGCTAAAACCGGACCCAAAGCTTGCCACCGGGGCAAAAACATTTCGAATCTCCAATGGAGCATACTTCTCCTTGTGCTGAATCGCATGCCCTATTTCATGGGCAACTATACCAAGAGCCGCAATGGAATGGCTGTTAAAAGTTGAAGAGGACAGCCTCACAACCCTTGACCTTGGATCATAGTGGTCTGAGAGTTTTCCTGGAATGGATTCAATTTTCACCTCAAAGAGACCTGCACTATCGAGCAGCCTTCTAGCCAGTTCGGCACCGTTAAGGCCAAAACTGGAATTTATGCGGGAATATTTGTGAAATCTTTGCTGTACAAGAGATTGAGCCCATATGGCTAAAATAATCGCCGGGATCAAAAATATAAACGTTGGATCCCAGAAAAGCATTCAACCACCTCCAGCCATTATTATATCACCATATTTTTGACTTTTCTTTAATTATACAGTTCAAATCTGAACGCTCACCGCTGTGGTAAAATGAAGAAAATCAACCATTAGGAGAGGAACATGAAAGCAAATCATGTTGCAGAGAGCACCCTTGTTGAGCTGCTGAATAAACCTGGTCTGGATTGTCCCATATGTTCAGCGTTAAGCCTTTCCACAAAAAGCTGGCTTGAGGCCACGCTTTCCAATCTCATGCACAATTTCGAATCACGTGGAAAACTCTTACGCGGAGGGCTTTGCAC
>QNAR01000118.1 GCA_003643975.1 Thermotogae bacterium
AAGTGGAATCTCCGCTCATTTATTATCTGGACATCGATTTTTGTTGCCTTCTCTTTTATGTATATTCCCCTTACCGACCAGCTTATTCAACAATCTGGGGCTATGCTTAAGTTTATTGAAAAAATGCCCAAGCTGCTTCTACAGATGTTCAGCTTTGAACCGGAACTGCTGACCAGACCTGAAGGATTATTTGGATCTGAAGGCATGAGTTTTGTCTATATCCTGTCTGCCGTGTTTGCTTCTATACTTGCTGGTTCGATGTTTTCAAAAGAGTTTGAGCAAAAAACCATCGAATATCTCCTTGTCAAACCAAGCTCAAGATTGACAGTTTTTCTTTCAAAGCTTTCGGTAATGTTCAGTTTTATAATCCTTCTCACTGGAATATTCACGTTATTCGAGGTAAAGTTATTCGATGTTTTTGTTCATCAGGAATATAGTACAAAGATTCTCTATGCCTTCGGGCTCTATGCCCTAACCGTCCAGGTATTCTTTGCTGCCGTGGCTACACTGGTGTCGGTGATTGTGCAGAAGAGCTCTTTGAATACTTCTATCTCCATAGGGCTTATCATTTTCATGTATTTTGGAGACTCTCTGGGCAGAAGTTTTGAAAACCTTGAGTGGATGTCTATTATTAGCATCTTCCGATATATACCCTTGATAGACACAATAAAAAACAATCAAATAATGCTTGGTAACGCGTTGACAATAATGCTCATTTCAGCCATCTTCCTCTTTGCAGGTGCCTGGGTTTTCAAGAAGACAGATATTAAGCTTTAATCATACAAGTTCACTTGCTGGATTCTCATCGAAAGAATCCGGTATATAGCCTTTGAATTGGGACTTATAGAGCCTGTAATAATGACCCCTTAGCTCTAATAATTCCTCATGGGTTCCTCGCTCTATAATCCCATCCTTTGTTATAACGATAATCTCATCGGCGTGCTTTATTGTAGAAAGCCTGTGGGCTATAACAAGCGATGTTCTCCCTTTGGAAAGCTCCTCAAGGGATTGCTGGATTTTCAACTCGGTTTCGTTGTCCAATGCAGAGGTTGCTTCGTCGAGAATGAGAATGGGAGGATTTTTCAAGAAAACCCTTGCTATTGAAACTCTTTGTTTCTGGCCGCCAGAAAGCCTTACGCCCCTTTCGCCTACGTAGGTGTCGTATCCCTCTTCCAGAGTCATTATAAAATCATGTATATTCGCGCGCTTTGCAGCTTCAATGATTTCCTCCTCAGTTGCGTTCCCCTTACCATAAGCGATGTTATCTCTTATAGTACCCGCAAACAGGAAAACATCCTGCTGCACAATCCCTATATTCCTTCGCAGGGATTTCAACGTAACATCCTTTACATTTATCCCATCGATCAAGATCTCACCTTCAGATATTTCATAGAATCTCGGTATAAGATGACAAAGTGTGGTCTTCCCGCCACCTGAAGGACCCACAAGGGCAACGGTCTTTCCTGCAGGGATTTTTAGGCTTATATTCTGCAAAACCTTTTCCCCTCCATCATAGGAAAAAGAAACGTTCTTTATCTCAATATCCCCTTTTACCCTTTCCAATTCGATTGCGCCATCTTTGTCAACAATATTGGGCTTAGTATCCATTATCTCAACAAACCTTTTAAAACCAGCCATTCCAGCCTCATATTGTTGCGCAAGCATCATCAGCCTTCGAATTGGCTGCAAAAAAAGTTCAACGTATAAAAAGTATGCAACCAGCGAACCGGGTGTGATGACTTTTTTCAAAGTCAAATAACCACCAACGAGAAGCACCGTGAGCTTCAACATATTCGACAACAGGTCAACGCCTGTGAACATCTCAGCCATGGCTTTAAGTGCACGCTTTCTTGACTCGACAAACCTCCTGTTACCTTCGTCGAATTTTTCCCTCTCAAGGTCCTCGTTGGTAAAGGATTTTGCCAAACGTATCCCGGAAATGCTGTTCTCCAATTGCGCGTTTACATCGGCAATTCGCCTTCTTTCAGCCATGAAGGCACGAGACATTTTCTGCCTCTTTTTTATCCCAAACCACACCAAGAAAGGAATATAAGTGAAGATTATCAATGTAAGCCTCCAATCGGTTCTCATGAGGATGATAAAAGCTCCAATAAGAGTTATAAGCGATATAAAGAGATCCTCAGGCCCATGGTGCGCAAGCTCGGTAATATCTCTCAAATCATTGACAATTCTCGACATTATTTTTCCTGTCCGAACTTTATCGAAGAAACTAAAGGGTAGTGTCTGGATGTGGGAGAAAACGTCCTTTCTCATGTTGTATTCCATTCTCACGCCAACGATATGCCCCCAATAATTGACCACATAGGTAAAAAATGCCCTGAAAAGAAAGAGAATCCCCAGAACGATGGACACTGTAATAAGCCCTCTCAAATCTCGCTGAGGAATATATTGATCCAGCGCTTTTTTAGTAAAACTCGGAAAAAATAGATCTATTCCAGCAATTAAAAAAGCGCATACCATGTCAATTGTGAAGAGGAACAAATGAGGTCTGTAATATGCGACAAATCGCTTCAACATGAAAAAAATCCCCCTAAGCGGTCTTATTAAAATAATACCTTTCCCGCCAAGTAATGTCAAGGTTCGGAAAGCGAACTTTTTATTGTGGTAGAAAATAGCATTATATATTTTGCTTCTGATTTTGGAAGTGGTTTTCACAAATATGATTTAAAATCCAGGAAGTGAAGAAAATTCCACTAAAATGGAACTACATCCGCTCAACTCATCTTCAGCAATATTTTCAATGAGCCTTTCGTTGCTTCAAAAGCTCTTTGGTATTCATCAAACGGGAAAATTCCGCTTATCATCCCTTCAAGCTTTTCATGCTGGCTTTTCAAAAACGCGATCGCCGGCTCAAAGGGACCGCAGCGTGAACCTACAATGTTCAGCTCTTTGACCACTACCGGGGATAGATTCAAGTTCTCTCCAGAAGCGAAGGTGCTTTTCAGCACAAGCGTTCCTGTGGGTGCTGTGAGGTCAATAGCGGAAGTGAATACTTTGGCATTTCCCGTTGCCTCCACTACAACATCGAAAGAGTTCTCCAAGCCTTTTAGTTCAGAAGGTAAAAGTGCTTCAACTTCAGGAATTACCTCTTTTGCCCTTTCGGGGTGTTTGCCTATTAAGACATGATGGATTCCGCTATATTGCAGCACAATGCTAATCAACAGCCCAAGCTTCCCGTCTCCTATCACACAAACCCTGTCAGTGGGCTTTATATGAGCCTGTTCCAGCACTTGAAAGGCAGCGGCAAGTGGTTCGACAAGAGTAGCAATGGTATTGGGGATTTCATCCGGGACAGGATGCAAGTTTTCAACAGGAAGTTTCATATATTCCGCGAAAGCACCGTCATAGTTGTTTATCCCCAGAGTTCTTATATTTCGGCAATGCTTTCGCTTACCCGCCCGGCACAGGTCACATTGACCACATGCTATGTTTATTTCACCCACTACACGCTTTCCAACCAGAGATTTGTTTTCAGGCGCTTTGACAACTTCCCCCACAAATTCATGGCCCGGTATTCCCGTAAATCCCATGTATCCTTTTAGAATCTCCAAATCCGTATTACAGATGCCCGTGTAATAAACTTTTATCAGCGATTCTCCTTTTGTTATTTCAGGAATCGGTACATTCTTCAATACACGCGAGTCACCATCATAATAAAGGGCTTTCAACTTATCTCACCCTTTCAAGAGATTGCTTGATATCCGCAATGATGTCATCCGGGTGTTCAAGGCCAGCTGATATTCTGATTGTTTTCTTCAAAAATCCGAATTTTTTGAGTTCTTCTTCAAGGTAATCGCGGTGAGTCATAAGGGCGGGGATTTCGACAAGAGTTTCCGCATCACCGAGGCTTACAGCGAGTTTCAGAAGCTTTAAATTTTCCACAAAAGCTTTAGCGGTTTCAAGGTCTCCTTTAAGCTCGAAACTCACAATTCCTCCGAAATCCTTCATCTGCCTTTTGGCTATTTCATGACCGGGGTGGGTTTCCATGCCCGGATACATTACTCTTTCAACAAGGGGATTTTCTGCAAGAAAATTAGCTATTTTCATGGCATTGCTCGAATGTCTCTCCATCCTGAGTGAAAGCGTTTTAAGCCCCCGGAGTAAAAGCCAGGCGTTAAAAGGGCTCATAACTCCTCCAAGTTCACACATATAGCCAAATTTCAGCTTATATATATAATCCTGGTTTTTGGATACCGCGACCCCACCTACCGCATCGCCATGCCCGGAAATATATTTGGTCGCACTGTGCACCACGACATCTACACCAAGCTCCAGTGGTCTTTGCAAATAGGGAGTCGCAAAGGTGTTATCCACCACCACTTTAATGCCGGCTTCGGCTGCGATTTTAGCGACAGCTTCAAGATCTATGATCTCCATAGAGGGATTTGTTGGGGTTTCAAAATATAAGACCTTTGTCTTTTCCCCAATGGCGTCTTTTAACTCTTCTAAATTTGTCATATTCACAAATTTCGTTTTCACGCCATAATCGGGCATCAGGTGTTTCAAAGCACCAAAAGCAGAGCCATAAAGGTTCCTATGCGCAATAATCTCGTCCCCGCTTTTAACGAATGACATGATAACGGATGTAATTGCTGCCATGCCAGAGGCAAATGCCACCCCGTCAATTCCACCTTCGAGGGCAGCAATTCTCTGCTCGAAAAGGTTTATGGTTGGATTCCCCCCCCTGGTATAAACATATGCCTTCCTTTTGAAGCTAAAGGTGTCATCTGCTTGCTGCAAATCGGTAAAAGTAAAAGTGGAAGTCATATATATGGGGTTGTTCAACGCCTGGTTTTGGTCATGCTGCTCAGCGGCGTGTATAGCAAGCGTATCAAAATTCATTTCTCCATCCTTCATGAAAACCCCTTCCTTTCAGTGATCTTTCAAATTTTGATTATAAGCTGTATGTCGCTTCACGAAAACAGATTAACACTAATCTTATAACTTTTCTATTATAGTATATCCTCTGTATTGCGTTTGAAAATAAGAATCACAATTTGACAAATCATACAAAAATGTAAGTAAAGAGTTATTTGATGAAGCTACACAAAAAAATGTATAATCCAAATGTTCGACACCAACATATAGAGGGGGGTTAGACGATGAAGAAGCATGTAGTTTTACTGGTTTTGATCATGCTGGTCGCTTCTTTGATCACCGCAAAAGCGTTGAAGGTCGCCTTCATTTACGTAGGACCCGTTGGAGACGCTGGCTGGACCTATGCGCATGATCTTGGGAGGCAGTATGTACAGAAGGTCTTTGGAAGCGATATCATAACCAGCTACATTGAAAGCGTACCAGAAGGTGCAGAATCAGAGAACGTTTTGAGAAGCTATGCTCAAAGAGGATATGACCTTATTTTCGCTACTAGCTTTGGTTACATGGACCCCGTTATAAACGTGGCGAAAAAATACCCAAAAACGATTTTCATGCATTGTTCCGGTTATAAAGCCGCAGAAAATGTTGGCACGTATTTTGGAAGAATGTATGAACCCAGATTCCTTTCAGGGCTTATAGCGGGCATTATGACGAAAAGCAATATCATAGGATACGTTGCGGCCCACCCCATTCCAGAGGTTATAAGGGGAATTAACGCCTTTGCTCTCGGTGTGAACTATG
>QNAR01000119.1 GCA_003643975.1 Thermotogae bacterium
AGGTTGTGGGTTCAAATCCCACCGTTGGCTCCAGCGCCCATATGGGCGCTTTACTTTTAGTATGGGAAGTGATTCATATGACCTCCGCATTTGCAGAGAAAGTGCTGAGATTCATTGAAGAGTATAAAATGATCAAGCCTGGTGAGAGGATTCTTGTAGCAGTGTCCGGTGGAAAAGATTCGATGGCCCTTCTTCACTTCCTAAGCGAAAACGCTGTTTCTTTAAAATGTGAATTAGTTGCCGCAAATCTCGATCATGGCCTTAGAGGTTCTGAAGGACAATTAGAAGCCAAAATGATCAGAGCTTTTTGTGAAAAAAGAAAGATACCCTTCTACCACAAGATGGCTGATGTGAGAAAATTCATGTTGGAAAACAGGGGTTTATCTCCTGAAGAGGCAGCAAGGTTGAAAAGATTGGAGTTTTTAAACAGCGCAAAGACATTTTTCAAAGCTGATAAAGTCGCTATTGCGCATCATTTAAACGATTTAGCCGAAACTATATTAATGAGACTGATTCGTGGCACGGGGTTAAAAGGGCTGTTAGGAATGAAGCCCGTCGATGGATTTATAATCCGCCCGTTTTTGTCCACGACGGTGCATGATATCAAAGATTATGTTACAATTAACATGATTCCATTCAGTAGCGATAAAACAAACGTTATTGAGGATTTTGACAGGAATTTTATCAGGCATCGAATCACGCCATTGCTAAGGCAACTGAACCCGGCATATGAAAGGGCATTTTGGAGATTTTTTTTGAACACTTTAGAAGATTACGGTTTTTTGGAGAAAAATGTTGCCGAATTAATGAAGTTAACCTTATGGATCAATGGACAAGCTCTTGTTGAGAAAGAAGCTTTAATATCCCGTGAATGGCCCGTGGTTGCAGAGTATCTAAGAACAGTTGTACAACGCCTTTCAAGGAAGGGTTATCCACCGACACGAGAAAGGATAATGGCATTAAAAAAGCTTTTAAGATCTCCTAGAAATGGTTGGACAATCCAATTTTCAGACGGAGTTGATTGTGTTAGCAAGGGCAAATACATCATATTTCATAATGAACTCTTTAGCACCAGTTCATGGTCAAAGAAAATTGAAACGTTTCCCAGCAGCATCGAAATGGAATCCGGCAAAGTATGGATTGATATTGTGAAAGATATTCCGGAGAGTATGGACGGTAGCGATATAGCTGTATGTCCAATTAGCGTGGTCAGAATGCCTTTGTTGTTGAGGAAGGCATTGGAAAGTGATAAATTTGTACCCTTTGGTTTGCATAGCAGCAAAAGCGTAATATCACTTGCGGCTCATGAAGCACCACCGGACGTGTTTTTAAATCTCATGGTTCTGGAAGACAGCAAAGGAAGGATTTTATGGATTCCCGGGGTGAGAGTGAGCGAGCATTGCAGGTTTTGTGGCGAAGAAAACGAATTTCTCCTCTTTAGGTTCGAAAGGAGGTCAACACGTGGAACGTAGACCCAAATTTGGTATGATTTTATTTTACTTGGTATTTGGCATATTTCTCATAGTGGCACTTAGGGGTCTTTATCCAAGTAATGAAGTGAATACAGTTCAATACAGTGAATTCATTAGAGAACTCGAGCTGAATAACATAGAGGAACTGGTTATTTATGATGATGGGCGAGTTGCATATTCGAAATTTATCAGCGGTAAGCCAAAGGCTTATCAAACATATGTGTCGCCGCAAACGCTTTCTACTGACCAGTTTCAGTCTCTGGTTGATAATTTGGTGAAAAAGGGCGTAGAAGTGAGATATGAAAAGAGTAACGATTCAATGTTCTGGGTCAACCTGCTTGGAACAATAATACCTCTTGCCATAATCATATTCATCTGGTTTTTTGCCATGCGGTCATTATCGGGAAGAAATTCACAGGCTTTTACGTTCACAAAAAGCCCGGCGAAGAAATATGTAGCGTCAGGAAAAAAGGTGAGTTTTAAAGATGTTGCAGGCGTTGATGAAGCTGTCGAAGAACTGAAGGATGCGGTCAGTTATTTGAAAGACCCCAATATTTTTTCTGAAACGGGAGCGAGAATGCCAAAAGGCATTTTGCTTGTTGGACCGCCGGGGACCGGGAAAACGCTTCTTGCAAGGGCCGTTGCAGGTGAAGCCGATGTTCCCTTTTTCTTTATAAGTGGATCTGACTTTGTAGAGCTTTTCGTTGGTGTTGGTGCGGCGAGAGTAAGAGATCTTTTTACCCAAGCGAAAGCAAACGCTCCGTCTATAATTTTCATAGATGAGATCGATGCCGTCGGAAGACATAGAGGGGCAGGGCTTGGTGGCGGACATGATGAAAGAGAACAAACTCTAAACCAGATCCTTGTGGAAATGGACGGATTCGATGAAAAGTCCGGAGTCATTGTAATGGCTGCAACAAACAGACCCGACATTTTGGATAGGGCTCTTCTCAGGCCTGGAAGATTTGATAAGAAAATTTCCGTTGATCCGCCTGATGTTAAGGGAAGGGTGGAGATATTAAAAATTCACATGCGAGGAAAACCCATTGATCCGGATATTGATGTATGGCTGCTTGCACAAAGAACTCCGGGCTTTGTTGGCGCGGATTTAGAAAACCTTATAAATGAAGCGGCTATACTCGCAGCTAGACGGAAAAGAAAATTAATAGGAATGAATGAATTTGACGAAGCCATTGATAGAGTTATTGCAGGTCCAGCGAAGAAATCAAAAATAATGAATCCCAGAGAAAAGCGTATAGTTGCATATCATGAACTTGGGCATGCTCTTGTTGGATTGACTTTGCCAAACGCCTACCCGGTCCATAAAATATCTGTAATTCCGCGCGGAGTAGCAGCTCTTGGTTTTACACAAAGTTTGCCAGCAGAGGACAAGTATCTCAATTCAAAATCCGAAATGCTTGATAACCTTGCTCAAATACTTGGAGGAAGAGCCGCTGAAGAAGTGGTTTTTGGTGAAATCACCACCGGTGCTGCCAATGACCTGGAAAAGGCCACTACCATTGCTAGAGCGATGGTATGCCAGCTCGGCATGAGTGAAAGACTTGGCCCAATCGCATGGGGCCGGGAAGAAAGTGAGGTATTTCTGGGCCGAGAATTAACTCGCATGAGGAATTATAGTGAGGAAATAGCAAGTGAAATAGACAACGAGGTCAAAAAGATAGTGTTGACTTCTTATGATAAAGCGAAGGAAATCATAACCAGATTTCGAGAAAAATTGGACAAAGCGGCAAATGACCTCATTGAAAAAGAAACGATCACAGGCAGGGAACTTGCAGAAATAGTGGGTTTAGTTGAGGATGGAAATTACTACCGCGAACCCGAGCTTGATAAAGGCAAAACAGGTGCTGATAAAAAGCAAAAGACTCTTGAAGATAAAGAACAAAAGACTCTTGAAAATGAAAGGGAAGAAGCATGAAGCTTGAAGAACTAAACGGGAAGCAATTTACTGCGAATCTGGAAACCGATAGTCCTGAATTTTTGTGGAGAGAACGCCCTGATGTTGAAGGATTGAATCTCATGTCAACCAGTGGCATTCAAAAAATGTTGTTGAATTTTTCCAGAGAAATGCTGAGTCCCTTTGAATCGGAATCGGAAGTGTTCGTGGTTACTTTTGTCAAGCTGGAACATATCGATATCGCGCTTGTGAAGAGGCCTTTAGAGCTAAATTTCACAATCAGTGTAAAGGATAGAAATGTGATTTTTGAAGGCGTTGCAAGCCAAGAACACATATTGGTGGCAAAATACACCTTGGTAAGGCGAAAAGTGTCTCTTGAAAGCATTGGAAGGAGACTAAGTGAGAAAGCCTAGGACTTTGGATTCGTGGCGTGAATACAATAAAGTTCTGGCCTATCAAAACGCTGAAAGCTTTCTAGAATCTGTTGATTTGAATGGATCACTGGAAGTGGCGCTGATTTATCCAAATGCCTATGAAGTGGCTAGTGCGAGTTTGTCTTTTCACGATTTGTACGCTCGTTTCAATGCTTTACCAAATGTAAGGTGTGAGAGGTTCTTTTTCGATAGGTCATTCAAAAAATTTTACTCCATAGATTCCTTGAAGCCGCTGGATGAGTTCAGAATTTGGGCTTTTTCAGTGCATTTTGAATTAGATGTGTTGAATATTATCGATGTGTTGCTTGGTTATAAGATACCGCTGTTACACGAAAAAAGGAACGCATTTCATCCAGTTGTGGTTATCGGTGGAGCTCTGACTTATTTTAACAATGCGCTTTTGAGCTTGCTTGGAGATGTAGTTCATTCAGGGGATTTGACAGATGAATTTTTGTCAATCTTGAGGTCTTTGACAGGAAAAGAGAGTCGTTCTGAAATAATCAATGCTTTTAAAGAAGACCCAAATGCGGTTGAAGGGGAGGACTTTTTGCCCGCAATATCGCACAAGCTATCAAAAAGTGTCTTCATGACCGACAAGGCCGCTTTTGGTTCTCGGTTTTTAATAGAGATAGGAAGAGGATGCAAAAGGGCGTGTAAGTTTTGTGTAGCTGGGCATACTTTTGGTAGAGAAAGGTTTCTTCCCACCGATGAGTTGAAAAAGGAAATTGATTCACGTAAAGGGCAGATTGAAAACGTTGGTCTGGTTGCAGCAACTGTTACTGATTACCCATGGCTTGAAGAAGTTATTTCTTATTTCAGTAGCGAAAGATTTAAGGTTTCAGTTTCTTCGTTAAGGCTTGACTCACTTTCAGGAGAGCTGTTGCAGCTACTTAAAAAGTCAGGTCAAAGCCAATTTACCATTGCCCCTGAAGGTGGAAGTCAGAGAATTAGGAATAGTTTTTCAAAAGGGATCAGTGAGGAACATATTCATAAAGCCTTAAAAATGGGTCTGACTGCCGGGTTTAAAAAGATAAAATTGTATTATATTTTTGGAGCTATCTTTGAATCAGAAGAAGACAGAAAGGGTATTGTTAAGCAGATTCACGAAGCAAGAAAAATGGGATATTCACAGGTTGTAGTAAGCTTGAATCCATTGATACCGAAACCCAGAACGCCCTTTGCGGAGTTACCAATGCTGGATATTGATAAACTACGAAAAATTGAATTTGAATTGAGGAACCAGCTCAATATGAAAGGTGTAAAAGTAGATTTCGAAAGCCTGAAAGAATCAGTTATGCAATTTAGTATAGCCAACATAACCAGCGATGATGCCATAGAATTTCTTGAAAATAGATCTTTTACAACTGAAAGAAAAAAATATCTTCTGGGTCTGGCAAGAAGAATTAATTCAAAGCGAAAGGAGTGGTGAGAATGGCCAAGAAAAACATCCTTGTGATCGATGACGAACCTTCTATAGTTGAACTTTTGGCGTTCAATCTCAAAAAGGAAGGTTACGATGTTTTCAAAGCTTACGACGCTGAGGAAGCGCTACGTGTTTCTGAAGACAATGAAATTGACATGTTCATCGTTGACATTATGCTTCCTGGAATGGATGGGTTCGAACTTGTTAGAAACCTTAGAAGCTCAGAGAAATACAGACAAGTTCCAGTCATTTTCCTCAGCGCAAGAAGTGAAGAATTCGATAAAGTACTCGGACTCGAACTGGGGGCTGACGACTATATAACCAAGCCTTTTAGTGTCAGAGAGGTATTAGCAAGGATTAGAGCTGTATTCAGAAGAATTCAGCAA
>QNAR01000120.1 GCA_003643975.1 Thermotogae bacterium
ATACCAAGGCCAAGAAAGCTTACCCCGGCTCCGCCAAGGATATACCCGGGAATCGATAAGGTTGCAGAGACGATAATATAAGTAGCTGTATTTGGAATAATATGCCGCCAGATAATACGGCGTGCAGGATACCCCATGGCTATCGCGGCTTGCACAAATTCCCTATCTTTGAGGGACAATACCATACCTCTTATAACCCTGGACATGCCCGGCCAGCCAATGAAACTCAAAATGACTACGATCAATACATACGTCCAATGTGGAGGCATATTCGTTGGCAATATGGCACGAAGCGAAATGAGAAGGTAGAAACCTGGTATAGACATGAGTATTTCTGTTATTCTCATTAAAGTTTCATCTGCCCAGCCACCATAATAGCCTGCGACTCCTCCGATGAAAAGCCCCAGTGTAAATGTTATGAGAATGCCTAACAACCCGATGGACATGGAAATCCTCGAACCGAATAGAATTCTGGAAAGAACGTCTCTCCCGAATTTATCGCCACCAAAGAAATATATCCTTGCTGGAGAATCAACACCTATAAGATGCAGGTCCATCGGGATTAACCACAGCAGTTTGTAATTCCAGGATCGAACGAAAAATTTAAGCGGGAATTTTCTCGATGTGTATGAAACTACTTCAGGTGAAGAAATGACTTCCAGCAGTTCAGGATCGATCTCAAATTCAGCGAGAAATTCCCTGGCCAGCTCGATATCGCCATCAACTTCATCCAGTGTCTCGTTATAGAGAGACATGGCTTCTTCGACGAATTCTTTGACCTCATCTTTCACAACAGCGAAAATTCTGTATAGTTCTTTCTCAGTGACAATTTTCACCGGAGGACCAATTTCTTGAAGACTTCTATATCTTGTTGGCGATAGTGCCGTGAGTGAATTTCTGCTCGTGTTTATATTAATGGCTTTTCCGGTTTCCAATAAAGTTCCGTCGTCAAGTTTGATAGTTTGCTCGATATCAAACTCCGGGTAGCCAAGATAAGCCTTATTTCCCTCTGCATCTTCTGCATATTTTGTTACCTTTATAACCATATAAATCTCTTTTACATTGTTTTCACCAATGGTAAAGGTCTTCGTCTGGCCTGTTATCCTGTCATTTGCAGTAATTGAATTAATAGAAAATCCTTCTGAAAAGCTTGTCCTGAAGCTCGCAGGGTCTCTTTCAAGAACGAGTGGGTACACATAGGGCCATGTGAACTTCCCCTCTTCATCTATCCAGTGGATTTTCGATGGCGGTGCGTAAGAAAGGTTTTGGGCCTGTTCATATGGGTCATGAGGTGCGAGGAAATCGGCAAAAAGCGCTATGAGGTACATGATAATCAGTACCCAGAGAGAAAAGAGACCGAGTTTGTGTTTTTTTAGCGCGCGCCACACAAGCTGCCAGCGGTTCAGATATTGAACCTCGAAGATATCTTCTTTTTTTGTTTCCTGCGCTTGAGCATTTTTTTTAGGTTCTTTCACTGCCATCACTCCTGTTATCTAAGTCTAAATCTGATACGGGGATCGACCCATGCAAGCAACATGTCTGCGATGAGATTACCTATAATTAACAAAAGCGAACTCAACAGAAGGGTTGCCATGACGAGGAAAAGATCTTGAGATGTAAGAGCCTCGATTACAAGCCGCCCCATGCCTGGCCAGCCGAATACCGTTTCTGTCAATACAGCTCCGCCAAGAAGGCCTGAAAGGGAGTATCCAAACATGGTAACTATGGGGTTGATGGCGTTTCTCAGAGCGTGTTTGTAGATTACATTGCCCTCGGGCATTCCCTTAGCCCTTGCAAAGAGCACATAATCCTGTCTCAATTGGTCAAGTAGTTGACCACGCATCTGCCTCATCAAGCCTGCAAGTCCTGATGTACCCAGCGTTACAACCGGACCGACGACATGCCAGAGATAATCGCCGATTTTACCCCAGAAAGATAACTGATCGTAATTCAGGGATATAATCCCGCCAATGGGAAACCAGCCAGTTTTTGCAGCCATAAATAACCAGAGCAAAGCAAAAAAGAAATTGGGAATGGAAATACCTATGAATGCGAAGAATGAAAAAGCCTGATCGCTGAATGAATATTGATGCAGCGCCGAATATATACCCAGAGGTATCGCTATTCCCCATGTGAAAATCATAGTGCTAATGCTTAAGAGAAGGGTAGCACCAAGCCTTCTCCAAACCAGGTCAAAAACAGGTATGTGATACACGAATGAGTATCCAAAGTTTCCCTTCAACACTTGCCCAAGCCATTTGAAATACTGCACTACAAGGGGTTTGTCAAAGCCAAATTGTCTTTCAAGAGTGTGAACCTGCTCCGCGCTGATTGATGGATTCAATCTGTAATAGTCGAGAAAATCGCCTGGAGCCAGCGAAATAATGAAAAATGATAACACAGAGACACCAAGTAAAACAGGTACCGCTAAAATGAGACGCCTAAGTATGTACTTGAGCACCTTCTTCCCTCCTCAGAACATATACATTTAAAGCGGGAGGGTTACTCCCTCCCGCTAAAGCGGTTTAACGATTTATTATTCTGCTTCTTTCCAGATTGCCCAACCCTTCCAGAGTGTTCCAGCGGCTGGGTTGGGTTCAGGATTCGCAAGGTGGATAATTTTCTTGTGCGCGTAGAGATAGTTCTGGTTCATTGTGTAAATCAATGGCTGATGTTCTGCACAAATCATCTGGAATTCAGCAAAGAGATTGTACCTTTCTTGTGGATCGACTGCGGACGTCTGTAGTCTGAAGATCTCGTCAACTCTCTTTTCCCAGTCAGGTGCGTACCATATATCTTCAGTTACCGTGTCAGGTCTGAGTTCGGGTGAGTAGTTCCAGAAATGGAGTCCGCCATCAAGTCTCCAGACATTCCATCCGGAACCGGGATCGACAGAACCGGTAAGGCCTATAATAACAGCATCGTAATCAGGTCCAAGAAGTTTCTGGACCAGGGAGTTAAACTGCATGGGTGTGAAATTGACCTTTATACCGAGTTTCTTCGCAGCGTCGACAACTTTATTGCCGATAGCTTCACGGACGTTGTTACCAACGTTGGTTGTAAGATCAAATTCAACGGGATTACCATCTTTGTCAACACAGGTGCCATCAGGATTCCAGCTAAATCCGGCTTTTTTCAGCTCGAGCCTTGCCCTGACGATAGAATATTTGTAGCCGAATTTTTCGATTTCAGGATTGTAGAAACCTGAAGATGGGCTGACAGGCCCATAGAGAGGCGAACCAAGCCCGTTGTAAAGGGTATCAATAATAGACTGCCTGACGAGCATATAAACGAAAGCTCTTCTAAAGTGATCATTCCTGAACCATTCTCTCTTAACGGGATCTTTATTTACCCAGTTGAAAGCGATGAAGTTGGAACCAAGAGCAGGTCCACCAACACCGACAGTCCAGCCTTTTTCCTCGGCTTGTTCCGCGATTCTTGGGAAGTTTTCTGCTGTTGGGCCATAAATATCGATTTCGCCTGCTTCGAATTTCAGGAGCTCTGTATTAAGGTCAGGAACTATAAGGTAAACGATTTTGTCGAGATATGGCAATTTGTTGCCGTTTTTGTCTACCCTGTAGTAATTGGGATTCCTTTCAAGGACTACACGAACGCCTTCGGTGTATTCAACAGGAAGGAATGGACCCATACCGACGATTTTGTCCAGATCGGCAACTGTCCAGGTTTCAGAGAAGGTGCCGTTGTCAACGGCTTCTTCCAAAGCATGTTTTGGAAGGATGTCAGAGTAACCTACCCATTTGAAACCCCAAACGTTAGGAACGCTCCAGGTGAAGGAAATAGTGTAGTCATCAACGATTTCCACTGTTGGGAGCTGGTCATTGGCATCCATAGCGCCGCCTGGACCATTAGCTGTCATACCATCCACCATAGCAACCTTCGTGAAGGTAAAGTAAACATCGTCCACAGTGAAAGGTTCACCGTCTGACCACTTTACATCCTTTCTGATCTGGAAGTACACGGTCTTTCCATCTTCGGAGAACCACCATTTGGTAGCGAGGGCAGGAACGTTGGGCATACCCTTGTTGTCAGCTCTAAACAGAGAATCGCTGTACCACCCTATGATATCAGTAGACGAGGTTTCCTGAGCCCAGTAAGGGTTCAAGGTTTTGGGACCTGAGGTTGTACCGAGGAACAGCGTCCCCCCGGGTACGCCGTTGTAATCTTCGACAGCATACTCAGGCTCTGCGATAACGAGCGCCGCGATAAGAACAGCAAAAAGAACCAGTAAGACTTTCTTCATGCATCTTCCCCTCCTTTTTCAAAAGTATCGGAAATTTGATGTTCCTTGTATAGATGACAGGAAACATAATGATTATCAGCTACTCTGTACATAGGCGGGTATTCTTTCTCACAAATTGGCATTTTGTATTTGCATCGTGGATGGAAGAAACATCCCTTAGGCCTGTTTATCGGGCTAGGCACTTGCCCGCCAACAAGGTCCTTTCTGTTTCTCTTCTTTTTGGGATCAGGTACTGGCGCTGCTGCGAGCAACGCTCGCGTGTAAGGATGGAGCGGATTATCGAATATTTCTTCGCTGTCACCCTTTTCCACCATTCTGCCAAGGTACATAACCACCATCTCGTCAGAAATAAACCTAACTAAAGCCAGATTGTGTGAAATGAACACATATCCAGCATTCAATTCAACTTGAAGGTCTTTTAGCAATTTCACTATTTGTGCCTGTACGGAAACATCCAAAGCCGAAGTTGGCTCGTCAAGCACTATCAGCTCGGGGTGGACACTGATGGCACGTGCTATGGCAATTCTCTGTCTCTGACCGCCGCTGAACTGGTGGGGATATCTGTCTATATGATAGGGTTTCAGCCCAACCTGAACAAGGAGGTCCTTGACAATTTTTATTGCTTCATCCATATTAGCAGCTATCTTATGGAAAAGCAAAGGCTCAGTTAGCATCTGCCCTACTGTCATTCTCGGGTTTATCGAAGACATAGGATCTTGAAAGACTATTTGGGTTTTCCGTCTTAGCATTTTCCTCTTTGCATCGAGATTTTCATGAAGAATCTTCAGAGTTCTTGAAGGATTCTTCTGAGCTTCTTTGAAAGCCTTATATATTTTCAACTGATGGGGCTCAAGATCTTTTCCACCGTTGGAAAAAGCAGGTAACGAAAAGTAGTTCTTTTTCAGGTATTCAATTGCCCGCTTTCTGCTCATAAAATAGAAGGTGGTATCTTCTTCATCAATGACTATTTCTCCATCAGTAGCTTCATGTAGCCTGAGTATCGTTTTCCCGATTGTTGTCTTTCCACAACCCGATTCTCCAACGATGCCTATTGTCTTGCCTCTGTCAACACCAAAAGACACGTCATCAACAGCCTTGACAAACCCCACAACCCTTTCAATGAGAAAGCCCTGTCTTATTGGAAAATATTTCTTTAAGTGTCTAACTTCGAGCAATTTCATTTGAGTTCCTCCTTAGCAACGGAAACTTTGTTAACAACAGGGTTGAAACATCTAATAAAATGATTGTCCTCAACCTGCTCCAATTCAGGCATTTCCTTGTAACACCTATCAATTGCACGCTGGCATCTTGGTAGGAAAGGACACAACGATGGCGGGTTGAGCATAATCGGTG
>QNAR01000121.1 GCA_003643975.1 Thermotogae bacterium
GCTTGTTCGGTATCTATCACTTTGAAATGCGCGGTTCTGTAATTCAAAAGTATATCCTGGTTTAAAAAACATAAGTTTTCTTAGATATAATATTTATATATTCGAATATGAGAATATAAATCTATCCTGGAGTGATGAGCATGAATGAAGAGAGACTGGATTTTTTCAGCAAATATCTGTATATATGGGTGGGACTCGCAATGATCTTTGGAGCAATTCTGGGCAATCTTTGGCCGGAACTTGCCAACAGATTAGGAAGCTGGGAAATTGCCAACGTGTCAATTCCCGTTGCGATTGTCCTTTTGTTTATGATGTACCCTATTATGTTGAAAATAGAGTTCAAAGAAGTTGCAAATGTCCAAACGAACTCGAAACCTCTATTTCTTACGCTCATTGTAAACTGGGCAATAAAACCCTTCACAATGGCATTTATTTCTTGGTTATTTATGCGATTTATTTTTGCATCATTCATTTCTGAAACACTTGCAAGCGAGTATATTGCAGGGATGATACTCTTGGGACTTGCACCATGCACCGCCATGGTACTGGTATGGACCTACCTTGCAAAGGGAAATATAAACTACGCATTGGTGCAAGTAGCAATTAACGATCTGGTGATTCTTTTTGTTTTTGCACCCCTTGGAAAGTTGCTTATTGGCGTATCCACAGGTTTCCCGGTGCCTTTCTCAACAATTTTCTGGTCAGTGGTTTTCTATGTGGCTCTTCCATTACTTTTGGCAATTATGACGAGACGTTATATTATTCGAAAGAAAGGAAAGGAATTTCTTGAAAAGAGAGTTATTCCATACTTTGATCCATTTACCAAGTTGGGGTTGCTTCTTACACTTGTCTTTGTTTTCATGTTCCAGGGAAAAACGATTTTCGATAATCCACTTCATATACTTTTGATAGCAGTTCCTTTGATTCTTCAAACCTATCTGATATTCTACATTGGTTATATGGGGGCAAAAGCGTTGAAAATAGAATATTTTGAAGCTGCGCCTTCAACATTCATAGGTGCGTCGAATTTCTTTGAACTTTCCATTGCTGTGGCTCTCATCCTCTTTGGCATGGATTCAGGTGCTGCTCTCGCAACGGTCGTAGGAGTACTCGTTGAAGTTCCTGTGATGCTATCACTTGTTGCTATGATGAAAAAGAACAAAGAAAAATTCAGATTTGCCAAATAGAAAAGAGGGATGAAAATGAAATCTAAGACCATATCGCTACCGGATATTTTAAAGGTGCTAAGCAAAGAACTGAATCTCGAGATACTTGCCTTTACAGATACCTATGATGAGCTGTGTGTATGTGATTTTGAGGAGCTTATTAACGCTCCCCAGCCCACTATTTCAAGGCATTTAAAGGAGTTGCTTGATGTGGGACTTGTCGCCGTAAGGCAGGAGGGACGCTGGAGATATTACAGCCCTTCCAGGCCATATGAGCCTTTCATAAAAGAAATTATAGAACTCGCTAAGAATGAATATGCCATAGAGAAAAAAGAATTAAAAAGATCATGCCACTAAGGAGGTAATGGAGACAATCATGAAAATTGCATTCATCTCAGACATCCACGGAAACCTTGAAGCACTTGACGCGGTGCTTGAAGATATTAAGAAAAGGAATGTAGACAAACTGTACTGTGTAGGTGATCTTGTTGGTTATGGGCCTGACCCCGAAGCAACGGTTAAAAAAATCATCGAACAGAATATCCCAACCGTGATGGGAAACTATGACGATGCAATCGGATACGAAAAAGAAAGCTGTGGCTGTGCTTACAATCCAGGAAGGGAAACAGAGGTGGGAGATATCACGCTCAATTGGTCAATAAGGAACACTTCAGATGTGTCGAAAGCATTTCTGAAAGGCCTTCCTCATAAGCTTGAGTTTGAAATGGAGGGCGTAAGATTTCTTCTTGTTCACGGTAGCCCTCTTAACAATTTGCTTGAATACATAAAGCCGGATACAAAGCCAAACCGACTTGAGCGGGTTGTGGCAGCAACAAATGCAGATATTATAATAAACGGTCATACACATTTACCCATGGCACGGTGGGTTAAAGGGAAGTACGTTTTCAACGACGGCAGTGTTGGTCGTCCAAAAGATGGTGATCCAAGGGCATGCTATTTGATTGTTGACATAGACAGTGGAGTATTGAAGTATGAATTTGTAAGGGTTGAATATCCCGTAAAAAGAACCATAGAAAAACTTGCAAAGCATCAGCTTCCCATAGAACTTGCAGTGGTACTTTCTCTGGGAGCAACATTTGACATGGGGAAAAGTCACATAACAAATAAACAGGGATTCTTTCTTTGAAAAAGAATCCCTGCTCAAGATTGTTTTTAAGCTGGATGAGCGAAAGCTCTTTTGAGTCCAAAAATAGAGAGAAGGATCACAAGAATTCCCATCGCCGAGATATGTATAGCGGATATATTTTGTGTCAGCTCATCGGTAGGTATATTGAAAGCCATATTCATCAGAAGGACATAGGCTGAAAGCACCATCCCGACAGATCCAAGTATAATTGAAACCGTCGTAAACACGCTTTTGCTTTTTTTGCTTCCCATGATTCCTCCTACTATGGCTGCAATGATGGCTACGCCGATAACTATATAAGTAACAGCACTGCTGCCTAAAAAACTGCTCAATTGTTCAACGTTGGCTGACAAATAATCCACGATGATTTTAAGAAAGAAATACACCAAACCACCAGCGGCTAAAGCAACAAGAATGAAAACAGCCACCTTATAAACTGCAAGAAATGCCACGGCAATTATCAGAGCAACAATAATAGGCAGCGCTTTTTGCACGGATTCGGATAGCCCATTGATGAAGTCAGCAAACTGGTTGTTCACTATCGGAAAGATGTAGAAAAAGCCAATTGCCGCACCTACCAAAAATAGCGTTACGGCTTCAAAAAAGCGAGCACCAAAATACATCAGTATAGAGAAAGGCAAGACGATATACCAGTTTTCAATAACAGCTTGAATAAGGCTGTTGAGAAAGGATAGATCCATGAGACTCCCCCCCTTTTTTTTTACAATGAAATCGTATGATTAATAATCCACCCTCGGATAGGTGTTAACCTTTAACTCATAACAACAATGATAAATTAATTATAGCATTTGAATGCAAAATTATTACAATTTTGTGCATTGAATGCTTTGGAAATCAATTGGATATAGAAAAGCTGTCAGACTCTTCCAAAATGCCTTATAATCCTTTTAGGGGAGGTGCTTTTTTTGAAGGATTTTTTGATTGTTGCAACGATACTGAACAAAAAAATTATTGAAGCCCTTATGAACAGCGGTGCAGGAGCTTTGAGGATAAATTCTTCTCATTTGAGCATTGTTCAACTTTTGAATTTCCTGAATTATTTGAGAACCCAAAGACTTAAGTTACCTGTTTATATAGACCTGAAGGGGCACAAAATGAGATTAAGCCGTTATCAGCCTAAAATCAGGCTCATTACTGGACAGCAAATTGAGTTGGTTACTGATTCTTCAAAGAGTAACGCTCTAATCGTCAGTGTTGAAATTTTAAAGATGCTAATCCCTGAGCAAGAGCTTTCTCTTTCGGATGGAAAAATTAGGTTGAAAATTCTCAACGTTGGAAGAAGCTTTGCAAGAGCAATGGTGCTAAAAGGTGGGGTAGTTGAAGGTGCAAAAGGGTTGAATGTTTCTCCGCATCCTGTTGAACTTACGGGTATCACCGACATGGATAAAATGATAGTTGAAAAAACGAAAGGGTACGGTTTTGTAAGGTATGCCCTTTCTTTTGTTTCCTCAGCAGAGGAAATTGAAGAGCTGAAATCCCTATCGGGAAGGTACGTTGCTGCAAAAATTGAGCGAGAGCTCACCCGAGAACGCCTTTTGAAGATTGGGGAAGTTGCCGATGAGTTGTGGCTATGTCGAGGAGATTTGGGAGCACAGCTTGGCTATAAAGGTCTTGCACAATATTACAGGAATTTCAACAAGCTGATTTCTGAGTTCCAAATCCCCGTACTGATGGCAGGCGGCGTGTTGGAGCATATGGTAGATCATTCCATTCCAACGAGAAGCGAAATCTGCCATTTGATTGATCTGGTTGAGCATGGCTACAAGGGGGTTGTTCTTTCAGACGAGACAGCTTTAGGAAAATTTCCTATTGAGGTTTTGAAAACTATTCAGGAGGTTATCTTGTGAATAATAAAATGGATTTTTCTTACGATATAGCTGATAAGCTAAAACTCCCACAGTGGAAAGTGAAAAATGCGATTGAGCTCCTTGAAGACGGTAAAACAATTCCATTTATCGCGCGCTATCGTAAAGAGAAAACAGGTGAGCTTGATGAAATCCAGATAAGGGAAATATCAGATCTGCTGGAACATCTCAAAAAGCTTCATGAAAGAAAACAGGAGATTATCAGGATTGTTGAAGAGCGAGGAAAGTTGACACCGGAATTAAAAAACGCTTTTTTGGGTGCCAAAACCCTGCAAGAACTTGAAGATCTTTATGCACCATATAAAAGCAAAAAAAAGACCAGGGCTGATCTTGCCAGGGAAAAGGGCTTGGTACCTTTGGCAGAGCTACTAAAAACCGGCTATACCAGAAATGAAGAAGTAATTTCCACTTACATTGACATGGAAAAAGGTGTAAATAGCATTGAAGATGCCATATCAGGAGCGAAGGATATAATCGCCGAGGAGATTTCCATAAACCTTCTCATACGTGATAAATTGAGGGAAGTTGTCAGGAAAAGCGGAAAATTCTATTCGGAACGTGGAAAAGCTGAAGACCCAAAAGGAATTTACAGGGATTACTATGAATTCAGCCAGCCCATTTCCCAGCTTGTGCCTCACAGGATATTGGCGTTATTTCGTGGTGAACGGGAAAAGGTTTTAAAACTTGGAGTAGAAGTTTCAGGCGATCTTCTTCCTGTTGTGCTGAGAGTGTTGAATTTTGACAGAAAACTCGCTTATTATGAAGAACTGGTAGAAGCCGCTGAAGACTCTTTGAAACGACTTCTCTTCCCATCAATCGAAAGAGAAATAAGAAACGAACTCAAAGAGATGGCTGAAAATAGGGCCATAACCGTCTTTTCAAAGAATTTGCGCAACCTGCTGCTTCAAACACCCCTGGGTTCAAAAGTTGTAATGGGCATAGATCCCGGATATCGCACAGGCTGTAAAATCGCTGTGATAGGAAAAGATGGCTCTATGCAATATTATGACACTATATATCCAACTCCTCCAAAGAACGAGTTTATGCAAGCGGAAATGAAAGTGGTCGAAGCGGTTAAGCTGCTGAAAGTTGAAATCATAGCAATCGGAAATGGAACTGCTTCACGAGAGACGGAACTATTTGTAGCTGAGACCATTAGGAAAAACAAACTGAACTGTAAGTATCTCATTGTATCTGAAGCAGGTGCTTCGATATATTCCGCTTCCAGGGTGGCTATTGAAGAGTTTCCGGATCTGGATGTAACAACCCGGGGAGCTATTTCAATTGCCCGAAGAGTTCAAGATCCCCTTGCAGAGTATGTTAAAATTCCGCCAGAGTCAATAGGCGTTGGCATGTACCAGCACGACGTAAATAAAACAAAATTGAAAAAGGCCCTTGATAGGGAAGTTGA
>QNAR01000122.1 GCA_003643975.1 Thermotogae bacterium
AAGAGATCTACCCAAAGTTGCGGAGCCGCCGGCAACTGGTTGGGTAGATCGCTTGTCCAAAGTCACCAGGTGAGCTCGGCCTCGTGCCTCAGACGATTTTTATTAGCAGGTGGAAGCTGGGGGAAGCCGGGCCAAGATCAGCTGGTGACTTTGGACAAGAGATCTACCCAACCAGTTGCCGGCGGCTCCGCAACTTTGTCGTCAGTGAAACTGGTAAAATCTACCGGCGGCCCGGGTTTGTCCATCACACTGTGATTCCGCACTCTGATGTGAAGCTCGTTTCCTTTTACCGAAGAGAGGATACCTTCATTCTCGCATTCTGGCTGGATGGGATTGCTCCGGCTCAGACTCTTAAAGTTGATTGGTATAAAAAGGTCTCAGGGATTCTGACATATCAGGCGACGTATGACCTTACAGAGTTCCATGCTGATGACTTTCTCCAAGACCGACCTTTAGCTGTTGATCTTGCACGGATATCTCATGTCCAGCTTGAAAACGATTTGATCCTGACTCATCCGAATATGCCCGACCCTTGGGATCTCCGTTATGATACAGTCGCAGCCCCCGGAGAGTTTGTTGCGGCAAACTTCTCCGAGAGTAATCGCTCCTGGTATTACGATGTGAATTATACTAAAGGGACGGGTGATCCTGTTGTGGATACCTGGCAAAAACTCACCCAGGTGGATCTCACGGATGGTGGAGGAGATGCCGCGGGTGGTGCCGCTGGATGGACGGCCTATACTGGAAAGATCTTTACCGGGAAAAACCAAGGCAAGGGGCCTGACGGGACACCACCGCAGACATTCAAATATTTATCATGTGTGACATTCTCCTTTGAACGATTGGTTTGGGCTCGTGGTTCTTTTGTCCATGGTTCGGCTGGCGGGGACCCGGACGGCCTTGGTATCCAGCTTAATGGTAATAATGATCAGTCTATTTTCACGATTGATCCATTTCAACTGATTGCCTCGGATCCGTTTATCTATCAGGCGTCCAGTGACTTGGGCTATGAAGACTTTTACTGGCTGGCTTCCGGATCACTCCTCATGGGTGGGGCCAATAATGGTGCATGGGTTTTATCAAATGCCCAGGCTGGTGGTCTTGATGCAACCAATCCTCTGATGTATAAATCAACTTCTCATGGAGCCTTCTGGGTTCCCGGGAAAGTCGTGGGCGATGCCATGCTGTACTTCCAAAGGCCCGGGCGGCAACTCAATGAGTTCCTTTTCAATCAGGCAACGCAGAATTATGAAGCGACAAACTTGAGTGAATACTCTTCTCATATCTTTTTTGATTCACAACCTCGGGGCATGGAACTTCAGCGGTCTCCTTTTAATATTGCCTGGATAGTCAGAGAGGATGGGGCTCTTGTCTCTTTCACCTATGACCGCTTGAGGGGGATTGTGGCCTGGGCCCAGCATCCATTCGTAAAAAGCCTTGGAGAGCCCACTCAGTTTGAGGGTGGAGAGGTAAAGTCTCTTTGCATCTATTCTGATGGACTCATTGATGCCCCGGTTGTTCACATTAAAAGAGAGAATTCTGATGGGGTGTACTATGCCTTAGAAGTGATGGCCGAATATACACCCGCAGATTCACAAGGGATCTTCTGCGATGCGTCTTTGCAAAAGCAATATGCCGGACCTTATCCTGTCACTGCTATCATTGAAGATTCAACGAACGGGCATGTGCTTCATATCTCAGGAACGCTCGCAGTGGGAGAAACGATTAAGTTTATAGACGCCCAGAGAGTAGACGATGGGGCACCTGCTAGTGATAAAGGAGACTATATTTACGGCACCTGGGAGATCATAGAGGTTGTAGCCACGAACGAATACCGGATGAAGAATGAACTCGGAGAGACCTATCGTGGTATCTGGGAGTTCTCTCCACCGGCTACAGAGAATGCGTATACCAATTACGGCTCTGCCAGAGTCGTCACAAAGCAACCTGATGTTCCAGGCGATTTCCTCCATCTTCGCGGTGTCTTTTGTGTCTCTCTTATGGATGGGAATCCTCATCCTGTTTATGTCAGTCGTGACGGCGCCACCTTCTACAACAGTGACACGTTCGCTGAAGATTGGGATGGGGATGAAGCGTCTTTAACGCCGGACATGGAAAACAAGATCTGGTTCACACATTTAACAATAGGCCGTTCCTATGAATCATCATTCTCTCCTTTTATTCTGAAGAAACAGATTAACAAGGGCAAGATCACAAAAATTGAACTGGAACTTTTTAGATCACTTGGTGGCAAGGTTGGAACAGCGAATGTCTCCCGGGACGATCAGCTGCAGTTTCTTAAACTTGTGGATATTACCTATCCCTCGAAGTTTGAAGAGTTTGAATTATATGACGGAACAATTAAGCCGAAGGTGGTAGGGGGGTATGGAGATGATCCTCTCTGGCTCGTCTTGGTTGATGAGGCCGTCCCGTTCAATATCATGAATGTAATATTCTTTTTGGAGGCCACATAATGCTATGGTTACTTCCTGCTTTAATTGGCGGCGCACTTCGTATTGGTGGAAATATTATTGGCAGGGCCAGACGGGCTGCTGCTGCTGAAGAAGCTATTGAAATTGGCCAACGGAATCTTCTCGAAGGACAGAACGCGGCAGCTATGAACGCCAACCAGACGATTCAGGATAATAATTATATCTTAAGTTTAAGTGGTGTCCGGAGTGATGTCGGCACAGCCAAGATGATTGAAGATATGACGCACAACGCCAAAGCGGCTACCTTAAACAAGATGGGCCGGGATTTCAATGAGTGGTCAAACAACGTGAGAGAAGCTGACAAAACCGATGCAATTAATACTGCGTTCAATATAACTGGTGGAGTTTTCAGCACCATTGGCCAGCTTTATTACGACAATGAGCGATACATCGCAGGGCAGCAGCAGCAACGAGGGGGCCTCGTCCCGAAAGACTATCAAGACAACCTGAATTATTCTAAAAGCTCCTATAAGATAGAGGACGATTAAGATGGCAAAGATAGGGCAATTATCACCAAGTTTCCAGCCTCGCAATCAGCAAGTCACTCGGGGGAATATTGATGTCAGCGGGTTGGCCAGAGGCTTAAGTAATGCATCTCAAAATATTGCAGGTGCTTTGCAGATCCGAGACAATTCGCGGTTACAGCGAGCTGCTGCTCAAGCCAGTGCGGCGTCCTGGGAGATGAAAAACTTCACCAATGCTTTTATCTTAAACCTTAATAACCCGGCAAAGATGATTGAGACTTTTGGCGGTGGAACATTAGAAACTGTAATGTCCGGCCTTGACCCCGACGCAGCTTTGTATGACACGACTGTCGGGCAGACTGTTTACCGGCATATGGTGGATGCTGCAAAGCTCCAGATTGATGACCCGGATATGCAGGATGAGTTTTTTTACCAGCAGATGATGTTGTGGGAAGAGATCGAGCCGGTATATCAAAACCAGGTTAATGCCTTTGTTCAGCAAGAAGCAGCCGCTCTTGAGTATTCAAATCTTCAAAGCGCTTGGGAGAATGGAGCCTCTACAAGTTCTGACGCGTATAATGAAAAGCAGCAGAAGATGTGGCTGGAAGGGCTCTATGGAACAGACCCTCAAGCCTCCTCTACGGCTAGAGACGAGGTAAAGTTAAACCATCAGAAAGCTGAAGAAACTGCTTTGAAGAATTACCTATATCAGCAGAATATCATTCCAGCTGTACTTGCCGGCACCCCGATGGAAGCCGTCAGATATATAGCTACGGGGATTGATTTTACGAAAGTTGCAATGGAAGACACCTCTTATGACCTTGATGATAAAGCCATGAACCAGGTCATTGCTGGCGGGGTTCTTTTAAACACGACTGGATCTGTCTTGAGTGAAGAGGAAGATGCTGCGATTCTTGATCAGTGGATCACACGAGCCCAATCGGCGGCGGATCTTGTTGCCCTTGAGAAGGATAACCAGAGAACAGCAACAACCTCATCCATGTGGGAGCAGGTCTTTACTGTCTCTGAGAATGTTTACGGGGTTTCTCCTTCTCAACAGACCCAATCCGCTGAGAATCTGATTGCTGAGTATACCGGTCTTTTTGGAAAAGCAATGAGTGCCGTTCCTTCTGTGACTGCATGGCTTCCCGACGTACAGCCCGGGAAATATGATGATGACACTCTCCAGTCCATGATCGACCGGCTGCATATGATCGTAAAGAATGGAGGTTCTGACGTTCAATCCTCTGGCCTTGGAATTAGTGCTGCAGAAGCTCTTTTAACCGAAGGGCAAATTGCAGGGCCTGCAGTTGTTGAGGGTGGCCTTTTCAATCTCTTTGTTTCCGGAGACCTTTCACGAGCAGATTACAAATCCTATCTTGGGAAGAACAGAACGCTGACGAGACAACCCGGGTTCGACACAATGGTCCAGCAATATAATTATGCCACCAGCGCCAAGGGGCCATTAAGAGACCTGAGTGCAGAAGAGAAGGGAACCCTCAACACCCAACTGATTAGCTATCTTGAGACTGCTGGAAATAGAGCCCCATTGGAGCAGAACACAGATATCCAGATTATCCTCGATAATTATGTTGAAGACAAAGAGCTCCTTCAGGGTGCTATCAGTAAGACGAATGATGAGAAGTTCCGGTTTTTCCGGACAGCCTCTACTCGTTCAACAGCAAGCCCGATAGAAGTCAGCAATGCAATGAACGCTTTATATGAAGGCATCGAGGCTGGATCAATGCTTGGCCTGACAAAGGAATATGCCCCGGAGCTTTCTGTGTATACGACTGAGGTCGGCAGGCGGTTCCAGCAGATATATGAATCGGTAGGGTTCCCCGATCTCGATCTCTCCAGGCTTGAAATAGGGCCACGAGGAATACCCGAAGTCGTTGCTGCGGTAACAGATATTGGTGGCCGGGCCCTGATTGCATTCGCATTGAAACCAGAATATCAATCCGGAGCCAAGGTCTCGTCTGTCCGAGTGGCTGTTTACACCAATACGATGGCGAAGATTCCTATTGGAGTCCGTGACGCGGGTGAGCGATACGGCATGAACTTTGAACGGTATGAGGGTGCAGAAGATTTTATGGTGACAGCGACCGATTCCAATGGTGCTTCAACTTCATGGGCCAATGACCAAGGACAGTTTGACGAAGGCGCTGTTGAGTTCAAGATTATCGGGTTTACAGGGACTTTTGACCCAGCGACTGGCTCCCGGGTTCTTTATGATTTCAGTATGGACCCTCACGCTGAAACAGCCAGGCAGCAAGGGATATTCTAATGAGTGATGCGACAGCACCCCGGCCCTTAGCAGAAACCTTTTCGTCTCTCTCTGCGGATACGGCGTACCGTGCTTCACAAGAGAACCAGGTTCTTGGCGCTGCCCCCAGTGCCGGTTCTCCTGAGACTCCCGTGACATACCCTGATTATAACACCGGGTCTATTCGGGTTCAAAATGATGAGTACACCATGATGGAGCGGGCCTATCCTGGCCTCTCCGGCGGTCCTCAGATCATTAAAGAGAATAAGTCCTCCTCTGATCTGGTCGCTAGAAGTGTCATGACCCCGAATCTTGACCGAACCTTCAACCAGCTTGTTGAGCAAACAACCGCAACCGAATACATCC
>QNAR01000123.1 GCA_003643975.1 Thermotogae bacterium
CAATAGTATTCTATATTGATTGCTATCAGCCAAATATAAGTATTTGAAAATTACATACATTTCTCTATTCGAGAAAATCAACATGATAATAAGATATTTGCCTATAAGCGTACTTATTCGCTATTAAATGGATATAACTGTAAATAGCACGCATTTGAATTCCTGTGGTGTCAATGCGATAATGATATCGATATCATCGGAGGAGATGCCAATGAAAAAACCCACTATAAAGATTATTGCTAAAGATGCCGGGGTTTCAGAGATGACTGTCTCGAGAGTTATAAACAACCCCGAACTGGTCTCTGAAGCCACAGTAAAAAAAGTGCTGAAGTCAATGGAGAAATATAATTACAAGCCAAAGATGATCGCAAAAATCCTGAAAGGAAGAAAATCAAAGACTGTCGGGTTTCTTATTTCTTCACGCCAGGAATTTTACATCTCTCCCTTTTATGGAGAATGTATCCGATCTGCTGCAACTGCACTCAAGGATTTCTCCTTAAGAACTCTCAGCTTTAATTTATTAGATACTCTGAGCAAATCACTATTTGTGGATTACGCAAACTCGGGTCTTTTAGACGGAATGATAATTTTCGAGGGCACTTTTCAAGAAGATATTACCGAGGTTCTCAGAGTAAACAATATACCTTTTGTATACGTTGGCGAGACATTTCAAGAAAATTCCGACATCGTATCCATCTCCTCTGATAGCTATGAAGGAGCCAGGAAAGGGATGAAATATCTTATAAATACCGGTTCTAAGAATATTTGCTTCGTTACCGGGACCGGTTCTAAACCTTCATATATACACAGAAAACAAGCATATCTTGATGCAATCAGTGAAGCTAATCTTGAGTATCAAAATGTTATAGAAACCGAAAGAAGCATGATGGGCGGTATGTTAGCAGCCGAAAAGTTAATCAAGCAAAAGGAAGAGATCAATGCGGTGTTCTGCTTCTGTGATGTTATAGCCATAGGTGTTATTAAAAGGCTTCAGGAAAGAGGCGTCACCATCCCAAAAGAGATTAGAGTCCTTGGATTTGATAATATCCCCTTTGCCAAATATACCACCCCTGCCCTCACAACTATTGCACAAGATACGGAAAAAATGGGCATGATTGCTGCAAATTCCTTATTGAAATTGATGTTTAACGAACCATTGGAGAATACAAATATAATTGTTCCAACCGAATTGATTATCAGGGAGAGCACATAGACAAATGTTGAAAAATTTATTGGATTCCGTAGAAGCACTGGTCTTTGACCTGGATGGAGTAATAGCAGATACAGCAAAATTCCACTATGAAGCCTGGAAACATCTTTTGGAAGATCTCGGATTTCAGATTGATCCTAATGAGAGTGAGCAATTAAAGGGAGTAGGTCGAATCCAGGCTCTTGAAACGCTTCTCACAAATAGAGGCATTGATTTCCCTTATTCCAAAAAAGTTGAACTTGCCGAGCGGAAAAATGCTTATTACGTTAAGCTTCTTTCTCTTGTTGACGAAGGTTTCCTTTTGCCAGGAGGAATGGAATTTGTGTCACTGGCTAAAGAAAGAGGCTACAAAACAGCCCTCGCAACAGCGAGCAAAAACGCGCATATTATTCTCAACAAGACCAGGATCTGTTCATATTTCGACGTAATAGTGGATGGGACCATGGTAAAAAGAACAAAACCTGATCCAGAAATATTTTTACTCACAGCTAAAAGGCTTAAAGCAAAGCCCGAGAAATGCGTTGTCTTTGAAGACGCCTACGCCGGTATTGAAGGGGCGAAAAAAGCTGGTATGAAATGCATAGGAATAGGTAAGCCAGAAGTATTATCAAATGCTGATTTTGTTGTTGATAGCCTTGCAAGCGCCGTGAAAATGTTTGGCAATGAGCATTATTGACCAACCATCAAGTGGTTATAGAGGTGATAGATTTGAAGACAAGCAAAAAGGACTTTCCAAAAGACTTTTATTGGGGCGTAGCAACTTCATCATACCAGGTGGAAGGTGCTGATCTGGAAGACGGGAAAGAGCCTTCAATTTGGACCACTTTTGTAAAACGCAATGGAACCATCGAAGATGGAACAGATGGAATGATAGCGTGTGACCATTACCATAGATGGCAAGAAGACATAGAACTTCTTGCTGACCTTGGGGTTAACGCATATAGATTTTCCATTTCATGGCCCAGAGTATTTCCAAAAGGAACAGACGAGAAAAACCAAAAAGGTATTGATTTTTATAACAAACTAATTGACAAACTGCTCAAAAAAGGGATTACGCCTTTTGTTACCATGTACCATTACGAATTACCGCAAATCCTTCAAGATAAATACAACGGCTGGGAATCAAGAGATATCATTCAAATATTTGGAGATTACGCTGAACAGCTATTCAATGAATTTGGTGATAGGGTCAAGCACTGGATAACTTTGAATCAGCCTTTGAGAATTTCTCACAGAAGTTATATAGATAATAACGCTGCTCCCGGAACAAAAAAATCTGTGCAGTTATCATTCCAGGTTGCCCATCATCTGCTTTTGGCTCATGCCGAAGCTGTAAAGCGTATAAAAAAACTCGATGCAGAGGCAAAGGTCGGGATATCCAATTCCACAATTTTCGTCGAACCTGTGAATGAAGATCCAAAAAATATCGCAGCGGCTAGAATGATGGATCAATTTTACAATGAATGGTTCTACAAACCACTTGCAACAGGTGAATATCCTGAAGAATTGCATCATTTCTTGCAAGAAAGAAATTGGGCGCCTGTTATCTTACCCGGCGATATGGAAAAAATCCTCTGTGGCCATGATTTTTGGGGGGTTAATTATTATTCCAGGTCTTTAGCAGTTTTCGACACAACAAAGCCCTTTATGTTTAGCGAAGCGGAACCTGTACTCGAATGCACACCCCAAAAAATGGAAATCTATCCCGAAGGCCTTGTGAGAAGCCTCAAAAAAATTCATGAGAACTATGGAATGAAAGATATCTACATCACAGAAAACGGCTCGGATGATTTTGACATACTAAATAATGGTGAAGTAAAAGACGATGTAAGAGCTGGATATATAGCCAGACATATAGAAGGCTGCTTGAAGGCATTGCAAGAGGGCGTTAATCTAAAAGGTTATTTTGTCTGGTCACTTATGGATAATTTTGAGTGGGTGAAAGGATACACTATCAGATACGGATTAGTGTATATCGATAGAAACAACAATCTTAAACGAATTCCGAAAAAGAGTTTTTATGATTACCAGCGTTTTCTAAACTCTTGACCTTTGTACTCCAGGTTTGCTTCAAATACAATATCATGTTTGCCAGACATTACATACTTTGCTCGAAATGGAGGGTACATCCTTGAACCAAAAAGTATTAACCCCGAAATCCGCATTCTTGCTTTGCTGGTTTGCTTACACACTCGCCTACTTTGGGCGCGTTAATATTTCAGTGGCTATTCCAGTAATGGAAAAAACTCTTGGCTGGTCAAATACACAATTGGGGCTTATAGGTAGCTCTTTTTTTTGGATATATGCGATTGGTCAATTGATAAACGGCTCAATAGGCGATCATGTTTCCCCAAGAAAATTCGTTTTCATCGGGCTCTTTTTCTCGGCGCTATTAAATCTTGCCTTTGGATCTTTAACCCTTCTTCCTATTATGATAGTTATCTGGGGTATCAATGGCTACTTTCAGTCAATGCTTTGGGGTCCCATAGTCAGAACGCTCTCTGATCACATACACCCAAGGCGAAATAACATTGTGGCAGTAGGAATGGCTGCCTCTATGACGGTGGGATATTTGATGGCATGGGGGCTGTCAGGAAAAATCGTTTCTCTGCTTGGTTGGCGCTGGGCTTTCTGGACACCAAGTGTTATTCTCGCTTTATACGCTTTTCTTTGGCTGATAAAGGTTAAATCCGACAAATTTCACAACGCGGTTCATCCAACTAAAAGCAAGCAATCTTTACTTAAAATTACATGGAATGACGGATTATGGTTGATCATGATTGCATCTATCGCTCAAGGTGTCGTCAAAGAAGGTATAAATCTATGGGGCCCAATGCTGTTAATGAAAACCCATGGACTTGACCTCAGTTCCACTGTTGCCTATTCAATATTGATTCCTGCGATTGGATTCTCAGGGGCAATCCTGGCCGGACTGCTCAACAAAAAGCTGAATCATCGCGAAAAGCCAACTATCTTAATAATGCTAATCGCATCAGGCATTACTGTAATGGCCTTCCATATCTTTGGTGCTGGAAGCGCAATTTCTGGAACATTGTTTTTATCTCTGACAGTAGCCCTGTTAAACGGAGCAAATTCAATACTGATGACAATAATTCCTTTGAACTATGTGAAGTATAAACGAGTATCATCGGTTGCCGGACTTCTTGATTTTTCGGCATATGTGGGAGCAGGCCTCTCAGGTATCTTCACCGGGATAATCGCCGATAAATTTGGAATAAGTACTGTGGCGTTTTTGTGGATTGCCTTCTTGATTCTTGGCTCATTAGCATTGTTGGGCAATATGTTTTTTAAACGAATTGCTGCTCACGCGAAAGATCAGCCACAAATGCACTAAATGCTATACTTGAATCGATTCGAGAAATCGAGGAATTATAAGGAGGGGTTGCAATGGATGAAAGGGTATCAAAGCACGCAAAAGTTCTGGTGAACTACTCCCTTGCTTTGAAACCGGGAGAGAAATTCTTTTTGCAAGGCAGTATTGCCACGCTTCCTTTGATAAGAGCCGTTTATCTGGAAGCGCTCAAAGCAGGGGCACTCGTTCAAGTTATGATAGAAGATCCAACTTTGGGTGAAATACGGTTAAAGCACGGAAACGATGAACAACTCGCATATCTTCCAGAGAGCGTGATGGTTGTTGCCAAAACGGCTGATGTCTTTCTTTCTATTTGGGGAAGCACGAATACAAGAAGCCTCAGCAACGTTCCCCCGGAAAATTTGAGAAAGAGCGCAGAGGGAAGAAGCGCGCTCACCAGGGTCTTTTTTGAACGCATGGGAAAAGGAGAAATGAAATGGTGTGGAACTTTATTCCCAACCGAAGCTGAGGCCCAGGAAGCCTCCATGTCTCTAAGCGAATACGAGGACTTCGTTTACACAGCCTGCCATCTTGATAGCGATGACCCCATCGCGGAATGGAAGAAAATCCATGACCAGCAGCAAAAATATGTTGATTTCCTGAACACCAAAAAACATCTCAGGATTATTTCTAAAGACACAGACATTGAAATGAGCATAGAAGGGCGAAAATGGATAAACAGCGATGGACATGCCAACTTCCCCTCAGGCGAAGTCTTCACAGGCCCTGTTGAAGATACTGTGAATGGCCATATACGTTTCTCTTTCCCGGGTATCTTCCAGGGGCGTGAAATCGAAGATATAAGGTTGACTTTTGAAAACGGAAAAGTGGTAAAAGCCGAGGCTTCCAAAGGGCAGGATCTCCTCGAAAAGTTGCTCGAGATAAAAGGAGCGCGTTACGTTGGCGAAGTGGCAATGGGAACCAATTACAACATAACTAAATTCACCAAGAACATGCTCTTCGACGAAAA
>QNAR01000124.1 GCA_003643975.1 Thermotogae bacterium
ACATGGATAGAGACTTTTATATGAGCGCTCAAGAGGCTGTCGAATATGGACTGGTGGACAAAGTAATTGACCCCAAAAAATCGAAAGTTAAAGTTTGAGGAACATAACAGAATCTGCCGGCGCATTGCGCCGGCTTTTAACATTAAATGTAAAGAAAGGAAATGATAGAGGAGGTTCAAGATTTTGGCACTAAGGGAACTAACTCCGATGATGAGGCAATATCTTGAAATAAAAGATAATTACAAAGACTGCATTCTCCTTTTCAGATTAGGAGATTTTTACGAGGCTTTTTTTGAAGATGCCAAAAAAATCTCTGAAACTTTGCAAATAGTTTTAACTTCACGCAATGGCAATCCTATGGCAGGTGTTCCACATCATGCGGTTGGTCAGTATGTTAAGAAGCTCCTCGATGCGGGCTATAAAGTAGCTATTTGTGAGCAAGTAGAAGATCCTGCTACTGCCAAGGGACTTGTTAAAAGAGAAGTCACCAGGGTACTCACTCCGGGAACTGTTCTTGAAGATGACCTGCTTCCTATGGAAAGGAACAATTACCTTTCAATAATGGGAATCCATAAAGGTAAAATGGCGTTTGCCATTACAGACATCTCAACGGGCGAAGTTGGCACAAGCGTGGTAGAACTCGATGAGGCTAAAGATATCATTGAGAAATACAGGCCATCACAACTGGTACTTCAGGAATCTTTAAAAGAGCACAAAGATTATCTTCTATCGAGCATGGAAAATTTATTTGTTGAAAACCTTGAAGACTGGCATTTCGCCTTTAGTTCGAGTGTCGAGTATATAAAAAGCTTCTATGGGCTTGCATCGTTAGATGCTTTGGAACTTTCTGAAGAAGAAATCACTGTGTTAGGCACACTCTTTAAATACCTTGAACTGACGCAATTTAAGACTTTCTCTCATTTCTCGCTTCCATCCAAGCTTAATACACCCGATTATATGCAATTGGATTCAGCGACAATCGAGAATCTTTCACTTATTCCATCCGGGAAAAAAGGTTCGCTTTTTGAGACCTTAAAAGAAACAGCAACCGCAATGGGAACGCGCAGGTTGAAAAAATGGCTTCTGACTCCATTGACGTCAAAAGCAGAGATTAACAGGCGCCTTGATTATGTGGAAGCTCTGATTCATGATTCATTACTGCATGAAGAGCTTCGCGATTTTTTACGAAGGGTCTTTGACATTGAGCGTATTGCCACACGGATTTCATCAGGCAAAACCGTTCCAAGAGACCTTCAATCACTCAGGTCCACACTTCAGGTCTTGCCATATATCAGGGAACTCTTTGAAACCAACGACGTTTTTTTTCAGTTAGCCGGGGAAATTCCGGATTTCTCACAAGAACAGGAATTGCTTGAAACAGCTCTTGAAGATGAACCTTCTGCAATACCGGGAGATGGAAAGGTTATTAGAAAGGGGTACAACAAAGAGTTTGATGAATTGAGAGAGTTGTTATTCAGCTCAAGAGAAAAACTCAAAGAATTTGAACTCCATGAAAAAAGACGTACAGGAATCAGCAACCTGAAGGTAAAGTACAACAAGGTATTTGGTTATTTTATTGAAGTTTCAAAGGCGCAGTTGGAACGGGTCCCCGAAGATTACATCAGGAAGCAAACACTCGTAAACTCAGAACGCTTTATTACTCCGGAGCTTAAACAATTTGAAGACAAAATGCTGAGTGCCAGTGAAAAGATAGAAATAATGGAACGCGAGCTTTTCTCAGAATTATGCCAGCAATTGAATAAGAGTAGAGAGAAGTTGAAAAGTGTTGCTCAACTTCTTTCTGAAGTCGATGTTTATCAATCCCTGGCTACTGTCGCTCGAAAATATAACTACGTTAGGCCACGATTTTCCGAAAATAGATTGATGATGTTAAAAAATGCAAGGCATCCTGTGGTAGAGAGATATATTAGGGATTTTGTTCCAAACAGTATTTCCTTTAGTGAGGATAAGAATTTCTACATTCTCACTGGACCAAATATGAGTGGAAAGTCAACTTTTATCAGACAGATTGCATTGTGCTCCATAATGGCCCAAATTGGTTCTTTTGTTCCCGCTGAAGAAGCTGTCTTGCCTATTTATGACAGGGTATTCACCAGAATAGGGGCAAGAGACGATGTCGCAGGTGGAAAGTCCACATTTTTAGTAGAAATGATGGAAACTGCATCCATTTTATCAAAAGCAACTGAAGACAGTCTTGTTGTTCTTGATGAAGTCGGCAGAGGCACTAGCACTTTTGATGGGATAAGTATTGCATGGTCTGTCTCAGAGTTCATTTATGAAGCAATTGGTTGCCACACTGTTTTTGCTACCCATTTTACCGAACTCACCGAACTGGCAAATATGTACAGTGGAATACACAACATCACAGTAGCCGTGAAAGAAACAAAAAAAGGCATTCTCTTTTTACACAAGGTTATTCCTGGTGTAGCGGAACGATCCCATGGTATCGAAGTTGCAAAGTTAGCCGGAATTCCCCAGGTTGTTCTGGATCGTGCGAAAGAAATTCTGCGCGTTATCGTTAAAAGCAGTTCACTCGACAAAACCGTGCAGGTACTCACAGCTGAGGAAATTTCAAGTATCAGAAAGTCTAAGAAGGGTAAAATGCATAGGGATCAGCTCTCACTTTTCGAGGGCAATAAGTGAATAAATGGTATAATTATGCTTTGGAGGAGGGACTTATGAACAAGCTGATAGAATTGCGTAAAAGAATGAAAGAAAGAGCTCTGGATGCCATGTTGATTATTAACAGGGAAAACAGTAATAAGGCAACGAGCTGGTATATCTCAGGATTTTCTGGTTCTCTTGCCCTTTTGCTGATCACAGGTAATTCCGAATACATCATCACAGACTCTCGATACTTCACACAAGCTTCCATGCAGACATCTTTTAAGCTTGTTCCGTATAAAGGTGGAGGGATTGAGGGTATAAAAATCATACTTGATCAATTGATTTCGACAAATGCTATTAAACGTCTTGGATTTGAAGCTGAAAGGATAACCTATTTTTATTTTCAAAATCTTCTTTCTGATCTTGGGGTTGAATTAATTGAATCAGATGATATCATCAAAACTCTGAGAATGGTAAAAACAGAGGAAGAAGTAGAAAAAATTAAAAAAGCAGTAAACGTTGCTGAAGCTTCCCTTATTGAAACCCTGAACATGGTAAAACCAGGTGTAACTGAAAGAGAAATAGCCGCAAGGTTAGAGTATGAAATGAAGAAGAGGGGTGGAAACCCATCTTTTGAAACCATCGCTGTTTCTGGTAATAGAAGTGCTATTGTTCATGGGACTCCTTCAGATAAAAAGATATCCCAGGGCGAATTCCTTCTAATAGATTTTGGAGCCATTGTAGATGGTTATTGCTCGGACATAACTAGAACTTTTGCCATCGGTGAACCTTCAGATGAAATGGTCTCGGTGTATAATATTGTTTATGAAGCTCAGAAAGAAGCCAGAGAAGCTGCTAGAGCTGGAATTACCGGCGCTGAACTTCATAACGTAGCGAAAACCATTATTTCAAATGCTGGTTACGGTGAATATTTCGGACATGGGCTTGGACATGGGCTTGGTATGGAAGTGCATGAACATCCCTCAGCAAATCCTTTGAACACTGAACCTTTGCCAGAGCATTCCGTAATTACCATAGAACCAGGAATATACTTGCCCAATAAGTTTGGTGTCCGGATAGAAGACGATGTCTTTTTAACCAAAGAGGGCTGTATAGTTCTCACTTCACTTGATAGAGAATTGAAAACATTATAATCGCGGAGGTGTCTTCATTGCTTGAAGTCGGAGACATAAGAAAGGGTATAGCCCTAATAGTGGATAATGATATTTACATCGTGCTTGATGTCAATAAGCATTTTACAGGTCGTGGTAGTGGTATCATCAGAACAAAAATGAAAAACATAAAAACAGGCTATGTAAGGGAATTCAAATTCAACAGTGGTGAGAAAGTTGAGGAAGCATCGCTTTCTTTGAGGCATGTTCAATATTTGTACAATGACGGAAACCTTTATTATTTTATGGATCTTGAGACCTATGAGCAATATGCGTTGGATAAAGAAGTTGTCGAAGATGCTATATATTATATGACCGAAAACATGGAACTCGATCTCCAATTTCACGATTCTACCCCAATAGGTGTTGTTTTACCGAATACGGTTGTGCTCGAAGTTACTGATACCGCTCCAAGCTATAAGGGTGATACAGTTTCTGGCGGTGGAAAACCCGCTGTATGCGAAACAGGTCTAAAGATCACAGTACCATTCTTTGTCGAGAACGGGCAGAAAGTCAGAGTTGACACAAGAACAGGCGAGTATATAGAACGAGCTTAAAGAAAGGAGGGAAATTGATGAATTTTGATGAGACAGAATTGGGAAAAGTTGAAATTTCAGACCCTGTTATTCGAGATCTTGCAGTGCATTCTTACATGGAATTTAATGGGTTGAGCTTTACCGACCAAAAAGCGAAGAAAGAAGCCAAAGCGGCTGTAGATATAGAAGTAGAAGAATTAGAATCTGGAAAGAAGCAAATCAAAATCAACGTTTCTACAAAGGTCAAATATGGTGAATCTATTCCGGAATATGCAAGAAATTTGCAAAAAAAGTTGAAAGAAGATGTGGAAAATTTGAGTGGTCTTGAGGTTTCTGAGGTTTACGTGAAAGTTCTCGATGTTGTAGAAGTGACTGAAACTAAACCAACAGAGGTAACCGAGCCGGAAGAAGAAGACGAAGAAGAGGGAAAATAACATATGGCTGAAAAGCGTGGAAATAGGAGACGAATGCGTGATATCGTCTTCAAGTCTGTGTTTCAATATGATTTTCACCAAGATGCAAGCGTTGCATTTAGTTTTTTGAAGAAAGAGTCGTCATTCCATTCACTCGATGAAGAAACCTGGAGAAGAGCCTACAAGTACCTTGATGGCATCTTGGGACATCTCGAAGAAGTTGACCGTGTTATTTCATCACACTTGATAAACTGGACTTTTGATCGCTTAACTGCAGTTGACAAAAATATATTGAGACTTGGAACTTATGAATTAATCTACGAATTAGACGTTCCCATTGAAGTTAGTCTAAATGAAGCCATTGAACTTGCTAAAAAATATGGGTCCATCGAAGACGGGAAATTTGTCAATGGTGTTCTTGATAGAATAGCCAAGCAGCATACTCCGCCTTCAAAGCGGAACCTTTAATGAGGTGATGGCATGAATGACCTTGAAATTGCAAGACAGGCAAAACTTCGTCCTATCACAGAGATCGCAAGAAAGGCCGAAATTCCAAAAGAGTATCTTAAACTGTATGGCGATAACGTAGCCAAAATTTCCCATAAGTATCTTGAAACACTGAGAGGGAATCCCGATGGAAGGTTAATACTCGTTACCGCAATTACGCCAACAAGTGCGGGTGAAGGAAAGACAACCACTTCTATTGGCCTCGCTATGGCGCTAAACAGGATTGGAAAGAAAACTTTCGTGACTTTGAGAGAGCCATCTCTTGGCCCGGTTATGGGTATAAAGGGTG
>QNAR01000125.1 GCA_003643975.1 Thermotogae bacterium
ATCGTTGAAGAGCGCTCAGAATGGAATAATCTAACCGAGGATGAGATTGTACATGCTCTTAAGGACTTTGAAGGCGAATATCTTCAAGTGCCTCCTGCTTATTCAGCAAAACGCCACAAAGGAAAAAGACTTTATCAGCTTGCCCGTGAAGGGAAGATAATTAACTTACCTCCAAAAAAAGTGAAAGTTTTTTCCATTAGTAGTGTTGAAATAGACCTTGAAAGAGGTGAGGTTGCTTTTTGCGCAAGGGTCTCTTCTGGAACATACATACGATCATTGGTAATGGATGTAGGCTATCGATTGGGCTGTGGCGCTACTACTATTTATCTAAGGCGAACCAAAATCGGTAATTTCTCTGTACATGAAGCGATAATACCCGCGGAAATTTCAACCATTTCCCTAAAAGAACCTGACGAAGTAATTTCTTCCTTTTTGCCATCGATTATTGTCAGTGAAGAGCATGGAAAAGCGGTCTTAAACGGTTGCCAAATTTGGCTCGAAGGAATTATAGGCCTTGATGGGCAATTCAAAAAAGACGACTTGGTTAGGATAACAGATGAAAAGGGCAAGTTTCTTGCTATAGCTCAAGCAGAGAGGACCTCAAGATTTATCAAGAAACTCCTTGAAAAAAAGGAAAACCAACGTGTAGCAAAACTTCTAAAGGTTATTGGTGATCAATGAATGTTCGTGGCATGTATTGGTACCTTTGATGGCGTTCATACAGGTCATAGGAAGATCATGGAAGAAACCGTTAAACTCGCTGCAAAATTGAAAGTTAATAGCGTTGCAATTTCCATGATTTATCCTTGGCAGTACTATTTTCCAAATTTTCCCGGGCTAATTTATCCGGTTTCTCAGCGAATTGAACTCATATTGAATATGGGCATAGATAATGTCATAACCGTTGATATGGCAGAAATCAAGGATATCGAACCGGAGGATTATGTGAAATCTCTTCTCTCGCAAGGACTCAAAGGGCTTGTTGTGGGAGAAGATTTTGTTTTTGGCAAACACGCTCGTGGAAACGTAGAAATGTTATTGAAAATGGCTGCTGAATATGGATTTGAATTAAGAGTAATTCCAAAGCAAACATATCAGTCAAGGCGAGTAAGCAGCAGCTGGATAAGAGAAACAATTGCCCAAGGCGACGTAAAAATGGCTTCAAAACTTCTTCAAAAGCCATATCATATATATGGTCGAGTTTATCGGGATCAAGGTCTGGGCAGCAAACTCGGGTTCCCCACAGCAAACATCTCACGGGGTGAGGACAAGCTTGTTCATCCAAGATCTGGTGTTTATATCGTCAGATCAACGATTGAGGGCCAGACAGTCATCGGGTTATTAAATGTTGGCTTTCGACCATCTATCAATCCCTCCGAAGAAATTAAATACGAGGTTTACTATTTGGACTTTGAAAAAAAGCTTTACAATAAAATTATAGGAATGGATTTGCTGGAATATTTAAGGCCAGAGTTGAAATTCGACACACTGAATGAACTGATCAGTGCCATCAAAAGAGACGAAAAAATAGCCCGCACCTGGATTGTAAAGTTTAAATCAAAGCCAGGAAATCAGGAAATCGAGAATTGTTGAAAAATACTTTTCTTTTACATCTAAATCCCTGTAAGGCTCATGTTTAGAACCCTCAAAGCACTTTATCTTCTTTTTGACGCTCAAAGCGTTGTAAAAATCCTCTATTGAAGCTGTGGACACAACCTCATCTTCTGAACCATAGGTCATCAGAATGGGACAGTCAATCCTTCCTATATCTTTCCATGAAAGGTTGATTTGCCTTTCGAGATCAATGAAAAATCCTATTGAAATCCTATCGTGAACTGTGGGCTCCAGAGTGTAAAAACGGTTCACTTTATCATTTTTTGAGATCTTAGATGGGTCAATCCTGTTACTGAGCCTTAAAAAAGGAACAATGTAGGATAATGCTAGAAAACCGTGGTATAAGCTTTTCAGATCATCACGATAGGATTTCAAAGGCGGAGAACTCAATATTGCAGCTTTAAAGAGAGTGGGGGACTGTTCAAGAAGTCTTATGGAAATCAAGCCACCGAGACTATGACCCATTAAAAAAAACGGCACATCAGGAGGTTCATTTTTAGCCATATTGGCGAGTGCTTCTATCCGTTTTATAGAATTGCTAAGCTTCTTTGCAGCACCATAGGGTACAGGGTCAACACCATGTCCTTCGTTATCGGTGGCATAAACGACAAAACCATGCTTACTGAGAAAACTGGCTAACTCTTCATAGCGGCCACTATGTTCGCCCAACCCATGTACGATGATAATCTTACCCTTTACATTGCTTGAAGTTGTCCATTTTCGAATAAACATTCAGGTTCCCCCTCAAAATACCATGACATATTTATTATACTTTCGAAAAAAAGATTTTCAAAACCGGGTGTTTACAAAACAAAATTGTTATGATACCATAATTACGCTTGGCCCCATAGGATAACGGCTAGTCCACCGGATTCTCAGTCCGAAGGTCGGGGTTCGATTCCCCGTGGGGCTGCCAGAAAGCCCTTCTTGCGAAGGGCTTTTTTGTTAAATAATATGAAGCCATATTCAAATAAAAAAAGAGAGCCTAAGGCTCTCTTTATTGGTGGAGTCGATGGGATTCGAACCCACGACTTTCGCCTTGCGAAGGCGACGCGCTCCCGACTGCGCTACGACCCCACGCAAAATTATTATAACTTACAGCCATAAAAAGGTCAACGCAGTAGTTCTTTTTTGAAACTTGTTCCATTCTTCATTAAAGGGATATTGAAAAAATCCAAAACAGTTTGGCCAAGATCCGCAAAAGTCTCTCTTTCGCCGAGATTCACATTTTCTTTTAGTCTCTTCCCGTAAACCAGCAAAGGAACCTTTTCGCGGGAATGATCTGTTGAGGGCGTAGTTGGATCGCAACCATGATCGGCAGTGATAAAGAGTACATCTTCTGGTTCCATGGCGGCCATTATTTCAGGTAATCTCCGGTCAAACTCTTCCAGGGCTTTAGCATAACCAACAGGATTATTCCTGTGACCATATTTCATGTCGTAATCAACCAAATTCGTGAAGATGAGCCCTTTCTCTGCTGTTTTCAAATAACCAATAGTCTTATCAATACCATCGTTGTTGTCTTTTGTTTTGACATATTCGGTGATCCCATACCCATCATATATATCTCTGATCTTTCCCACAGCAAAAACGGGAATTCCTGCCTTTAGAAGACGCTCAAGTGCGATCTCGCCTTCAGGTGGAAGAGAATAATCGTGCCTGTTAGGTGTTCGGGTGTAATCTGGCCATGTTCCCACAAAAGGTCGTGCTATAACTCTTGCTACTTTGTAACCACTTCTATCCAAAATTCCTCTGGCTATCTCACAATATCTGTAAAGCTCGGGAACCGGAATTATTTTCTCGTGAGCAGCTATCTGAAAAACGCTATCTGCTGAAGTGTAAACTATGAGCGCTCCTGTTTCTTCATGTACCTTTCCTAATTCCTTTATGATCTCTGTTCCAGACGCTGGTTTGTTTCCAATAACCTTTCTTCCCGTAGCATCTTCGAAGGGGTTTATTATCTCTTCCGGAAATCCATTTGGAAACATGTCAAAGGGTTTGTCAAGAATTATCCCCATAAATTCCCAATGACCTGTAGTTGTATCCTTTCCAGGGCTTTTCTCAAGCATTTTGCCATAAGCGCCAATGGCTTTTTCCACTGGTGGAACTCCAAGAATATCGGTAAGGTTACCGAGGCCTAATCTTTGGCAGTTGGGCATATTCAATCCACCCACGGCTTTTGAAGTGTTCCCTAGAGTGTTAGAACCTACATCTCCATAAGCAGCCGCATCAGGCATTTCACCAGCGCCCACACTATCTAGAACTATAATTGTCGCTCGCATTTCATCACTCCCTTTTATTTCATCATTATTCTTAACATCAAATGTTACCACGCACCCCTTATAATTAGAAGTGAAAGATATAAAATCAGTTCGGGAGGAAAAGATATGGCATTGCTTTTTGTGCTTATATTCATGGCTGTAAGGCTATTCAACATTTTCTTGAAAATTCTTAATCTGGTATATTCAACGGGGCAAAATGCAAAAGTGCCAGATTTTCTAACTTCAGAAATCGACGAAACGGAGTTTCAACAATTCAAGCGTTATAACAAGGAAAAGACTCTGCTCTCTATTTATTCAGACTTTTTTGACACAGTCATTACACTGTCATTCCTTTTCTTGATTTACAAGAAGCTGGAAGAGATTGTAAGCATTACCGAAAATCCCATTTATAATGGCATTCTATTTTTCGCTGCCATAGCTATTATTGATTTCATAATATCCCTTCCCTTCTCGTTATACGATAACTTCTCTATTGAAAAGCGATATGGTTTTAACACAATGACACCTGGGCTGTATATAAGAGACTTGTTAAAATCGGTAGCATTGCTTGTAATTATAGCTGGTCCTTTACTTGCCGGTTCTCTGTGGATTCTATACAACATCAGTAATTGGTGGATTCCACTATCAATTGGAATATTGGCTGTGCAACTTCTCGCAGGCTGGATAGTCCCAACCTTTATCATGCCACTTTTCAACAAATTCACTCCCCTTGAAAACGACACTCTAAGAGAAAGGCTCGAAACTATTGCTAAAAAGGCAGGATTTAAGGCTAAGAAAATATATGTAATGGATGCGTCAAAACGCTCAAAGCATTCCAATGCTTTCTTCACCGGGATAGGCAAAAGCAAAAAAATAGTGCTTTTCGATACTCTTTTGGATCGTTGCAATGAAGAAGAGATTGAGGCTGTTTTCGCCCATGAAGCGGGTCATTATGTCAATAAAGATGCAATCAAGAATATTGTTATGAGCTCTATGTTTTTAGTAGCCATAACTTACTTGCTTTGGTTATTTATGTGTAGCCAGCTTGTTCAGGATTATTTTGGTGTACATGAAAAATATACTGTACTATTGTATGGAATGATATTCATCGGAGCTCTTTTCTCTCTGGGACGTGGTTTTCTCAACGCTTACAGCAGGAAAGTAGAATTTAGGGCTGACAGGTATGCCGCTGAAGTGACTGGCAAGCCCAATAATCTTGTTAGCGCTCTGAAAAAGATCTACAAGTCAAATATGTCTAACCTAAATCCACATCCTCTTTATGCTTTTTTTAACTACTCGCATCCAACTCTTGATGAGCGTATAAGAGAGCTACTAAAATTTAAATAGAGCTTCTGGAGCCGAGTTACGAGAGTCAAAGAACCGAGAATTCGAGATCCGAGAATCCGAGAAATCGAGATTAAGAGCCGAGTTGCGAGAGCCAAAGAACCGAGAATCCGAGAGCCGAGAAGCGAGATCAAGAGCCGAGTTACGAGTTGCGAGTTACGAGAGCAATTGCGTTAGCAATTCATAGCGCGTTTTAGCAACACGGGTCTTGGGTCTTGGTATAGTTTTTGGTGAGTAGCCCAGGGGAATTTCACCCCAAGGCTCTCTCAGAACCGGACG
>QNAR01000126.1 GCA_003643975.1 Thermotogae bacterium
AGAAACTGTTTTCAACGGCTCTGTTTCTGTTTCAACGCTGACAAGCTCTTCCAGTTTCGAGAAAGTCATATCACCTATACCGCTAACTTCCTTTAGCTCTTCAATATTCCGGAAACCACCATGGCTGTTTCTGTACTCAATGATGTTTTTCGCTTTGATTTCACCTATTCCCGGTAAAGTTACTAATTCCTCTAGAGAAGCTGTGTTCAGGTCCAGCTTTTCAGTATCTTCACCTCTTCTGTTGATCTCTGAACCGCCGCTTACTACAACAAACTCTTTTATCTTATCCAACGTTGCCTGTCCAATACCACTTACATTCAAAAGTTCGTCTACACTGTTAAATCCGCCTTGACTATCACGATAGTCGATAATGCTTTTAGCCTTTGAAGGACCTATATTTGGCAGCAACTCAAGCGTTTTTGCGTCGGCTTTGTTGAGATCTATGGGGTAGATTTCTTTCGTTTCCATGCCTGGTATTTTCTCTTCATTGACGCTTTCAGAAGGTTTGTCAGGTCCAAACAAGGCTACAAGAGCCAGAACAAGTATGAAAAGCAACACTCCGAGAATCTGAGCTTCTTTTGTTGAAAGCCTTCTCATATTATTCTATCCTTCTTGGAAATCTATCAGCTATCCTCCATCCTGTCAATTCTTCGACTTCAGCCACATTTAGATTTTTGGAATAATTCCTAACCGTATCAAGGTCAGGAAAGAGCCCTAATATTGCTGAATAAAAAGTACGTCCATCAGATGTGACCCACCTATAGATGAAGGCTGGATAGCCCTTAGCTCTTAGGCTTATAATCTGAGGTGCAATACCATCAGCGAAAGTGTGTGAAACAAGCTGTAACCCATAAACAACTTTCGAAGGGTATAAGCCTTCTAATGGTAATCCTTTTAATGAAGCTACGCCATAAATTCCCTCTTCAATCTCCGTGATGAAGTAGTTTAATTCACCGGCTTCTACACAGAGTTTGAAAGCTAATTCAGCATCTACCGCAACGTATGATAAATCTGAACCTTCAATCAAGTAGTCAAAGGACTTCAGGATTAGTTTTTTGTAGTCAAAACTCTCAATGTAGAAATTCGGCACGGGATTCACCGGACTGGGTTTCTCTATAATTACTTCGGAAGAAGCCTCAGATATTTCGGCAAATTCCGTAGCTGTTGGTGTTGAAGCAATCGAGATGTTGTTTTCTTCCGGGAGAAAATTCGAGCGAATTTCTTCTATGATCAAACGGTAATTTTCAGCTTCTTTTTTCAATAGATAAGCATAGCCACCGAGTAAAAAGGTGAATATTGACAAACCAAGTATGATTATGATTAAAACTCTTATTACAACGTTCAAAGCCCTTTCTTTCATAGTAAGCGCTCCAATTCTCTGCCATGGCTTTTCAACAAACTAAAAAACTCCTTTGTATCAATTCTCTCATGAAAAACGTTCCCAAAACAGGCTATTTCAATTTCCAGGTTTTTGGTCTGTGAAAGGTATTCGTTAATCGAACTAAAATCGAGTCGAAGAGGCCAGTGACGGTTCCAAAATTTCCTCAACAGTGTCAATAAGTCCTGCTCTTTCTTTACGACACCAAAGATCTTGCCCAGCCATATCTCAAACACAGCACCAAAGGCAAGGGCATTAAGAAAATCCAACTTTAGTCTGAAAGCAGATTCTAAAAGATTCGCAAATCTCATTCCAATAACACCCGGGTTATTGTTGACCTTCTCGGTATAAAGCTTTATTCCCAGCCAAAGGATGTCCGCCCAGGTATCTAAAGGTAGCTTCTCATCTTTTTTCAACAGTTTCTCCAAATAGAGAAAAGCGTGTTCATCGTAAGAATAAGTGGTTAACAGAAAGGGGATTAATTCACAGCTCCCGCGTTCAAGAAATCTTGAGAAGCTGAGATCGGGATTGACATAAATCTTGCTCGGGAGACCATATAGTGATAACAAATCCTTCCGAAACTCGAAGTTTATGTAAAATTTCCCATGTATAGGCAAAAGGGTTTGTGAAAGGCTGGTAGAAGGTACTGCATAAAACTCGTTGATTTGGCCATGGCTAAAAGCCGAATAACCAACCATATCAATAATTGCCCCGCCTCCGAAGGCAACAACTCTTGAATGGCCCCTGGTTCTAAAGAGCTGATACAACTCGAAAACCCTATCGATAGATTTTATATGTTCACCGCCGGGCAACAGGTGAACATCCTCTGGTTTATTTTGCAATAGATTATTAAGGCCGGAGTCCATCACAAAAATGGACTCCGGTGAAAAAGCATCGAAATCTTTTCCAAAAACAATGCCACAACGTCGTTTTTCATGCAATTCAAAGGAAAGACTCTTCATGCTACTCCTTCTTCAGCGAGTTTCTTCAAAAGTGTAACAGTGTTAAGTACGTCATCATAATCCACCATCTCGTGAGGAGTGTGAACGTACCTTGTAGGGACAGATACCGTTCCCGAAGCAATTCCCGCTCCTGTTAATTGATAACCCCTTGCATTGGTTCCACCAAAAATGAGTATTTCATATTGATAGGGGATTCCATTTGTGGTGGCTATTTCAGTTAGCTTCTTTACAACTTGCGAAGAGCTTATGCTGGCTTTGTCTTTGATTTTTATGGTTGGTCCAGCGCCAAGTTTGAATCCCATTCTCTTAAATGCCTTAGGAGTATCTGGACCAGCTGTTACATCGAGAGCGATAGCCATATCTGGTTTAATATCATACGCTGCAACACTTGCTCCTACCAACCCTACTTCTTCTTGAACGCTGAAAACAAAGTAAACATCATCTTTGGGTTCCTTGAGTTCTTTTGCTACTTGAACAAGTATGGCACAGGCAATACGATCATCCATGGCCTTTGATACGAGACGCTTCCCATGATCGAGAAAAGTGGCTTCATATGTTCCAAAAGTGCCAATTGGCGCTTTTTTCATGGCATCTTCTTTATTAGTAGCACCAATGTCAACATATATAACATCGAAAGCGAGGTTCTTCATGTTTTCGGCATATTCTTTACCTGTTTCTCCTTCAACACCAACGACTCCAACAGCACCTGTTTCAAACTTTATTCTTGTGCCAAGGAGTACATAAGGAGAAACTCCGCCTATCATTTCCACTCTGAGGAAGCCATTGTCGTCCACGTGAGTAACTACTACGCCTATTTCATCCATGTGGGCGTCAAAGAGAAGTTTTTTGCCAGAAACGCCCTTTTTCCATGCAATCAAGTTTCCCAATGCATCAACCCTGTAGCCATCAACATGATTCTTTATCTCCGTGATAATACTTTCCCTTATCTTATCTTCTCTACCGCTTGGTGAAGAAACTTCCGTGAGTTTTTTTATAAGCTCTTTCATTCTGGTAGCACCTTCCCTTCAATCACAAGAATCTTTGCGAGTTCTATAACCGCAGAGAAATCTCTGGTATCTATCATGGAAACAGGTGAGTGAATATAGCGCGAAGGAGTAGAAATCACACCCGATGGGATTCCCGAAAGTGTTCTCGCCAGTCTTGCAGCATCCGTACCGCCAGCTAACCTCGCTTTATACTGGTATGAAATCGCATTGCTTTCAGCAGTTGCTTTGATTGTTTCAAATATTCTTTTATTCAATACAAGCCCTCCATGGGCGAATGTTAAAGCCGGTCCCTGACCGAGTTTGGTAGCCCAACGATTTTCAGGTATCTCGAGATTATCACCTGCTGTGGTATTTTCAAAAACAATGGCCGCATCGGGTTGAATCTGGCTTGCAGCAACACCGCTTCCCCTGAGTCCTACTTCTTCCTGAACTACCCAGGAAAAATAAACATCGTGTTCAAGACTCATGTCTCCCAGGGCTTTTAATACCTCGAGAAGAACAAGGCAACCGCTTCGATCATCAAAAGCCTTCCCCAATGCATATTGTCCTACTTCTTCATACAGGGTGTTAAAGTAAACCGGATCACCCACTTTGACTTTTTTGGATGCTTCCTCCTTTGAATTAAAGCCCATATAAACACTGAGATCGCTGTAAGCAGGGGTCTTTAAGAGAGATTCGTCTTTTTGCAGATGTACGGCTTTAAAACCGATAACTCCCTTAAGCAGGTCTTTCCCGACCGATACTTTCTTTCCAATGAGCACTCTTGGGTCAACACCGCCAACACGCGTTATGCCTACAGACCCATCTTTGTTTATTTTCGTGACCATGAGCCCGACTTCGTCCATGTGTGCCAAAAGCATGAGTTTCTTCGCACTGGAGGCTTTTCCTTTTTTTAGGGCAATGAGATTACCTACATTATCTCGCCAGTATTTATCTACTTTTCCCTTTATCTGCTTTTCGATAAAATCAGCAACTGGTTCTTCAAATCCCGAAATACCCGGAAGTTCGGTCAGCTCTTTTAAGAGTTCAAACTTCATCTTTTTCACCTTCTTCCAGTTCAGCAAGGAAAGCTGTCAGAAGTCTCACGCTGTTTTCAACGTCTGTCGGATCAATCACTTCAACAGGAGTGTGCATGTACTTCTGAGGTAGAGAGATAAGCAGTGTTGGAATACCTGTCCCGGAAATTTGAACCACGTCCGCATCTGTCCCGGTTCTTCCAGCGGCAAATTCATATTGCACGGGTACATTATGCTTTTTGGCAGTTTTATCTAATTTTTCAAAAAATTTCTTGTCGATATTTGGACCACCAACGGAAATCGCTGGTCCCTTTCCTATGTTTATTTCGAATTCTGAGTTGTCGTGGGTTACGTCCATTGCGATTGCCAGATCCGGTTTAATGCCTTCGGCAGCAACTTTAGCGCCAAAAGCACCGATCTCTTCTCTTGAGGTAAAGATAAAATAAACATCTGGTCGGCGAGAAAACCGTTCCAGTTCTCTGGCAGTCAAAATCGACACAGCGCAACAAGCTCTGTCATCCAGTGCCTTCCCAACTACTTTCCCATTCAGTTCCAGGGCTTCAAAATCAATCACAACAAGATCTCCCGGCTGGATGGCTTCGTAGTCTGGATTCATTGAAAGATCAATAAAAAGCTCGTCAAAACCAGGAACCTTTCCCTTTGATTTTGCATCCTGAAGATGAGGAGCAAGCATGCCTATAATTCCACGGCGTTCAACACCATCCCGGCACTTTACCCTGACCTTTTGAGAAATTAAAACTTTAGGGTCAATACCACCAAGCCCTTCAAACCTGGCATAACCGCGTTCATCTATCCTGGAAATGACCAGTGCAACTTCATCCATATGGGTGAAAGTCGCGATTCTCTTGCCCGTGTTGCCCTTTTTCAATGCGATGAGATTGCCCATGTTATCTACTTTCAGCTCATCTACGAAAGGGCTGATCCTGTCAAATATGAGCTGACGGGTTTCATCTTCATACCCAACCGGGCCAAAAGAGTTTGAGAGATCTTTAAGTAGCTCCGTAACCTTCAAATCGTCCCCCCCTTTGTTTCAAATTTCATATTGTCGACACTTTCAACCACAATTCTTCCAGTTCTTATATGA
>QNAR01000127.1 GCA_003643975.1 Thermotogae bacterium
GCCTGTTGGGGTGACCATCTTGATCCCCAAAAGGCTGCCAGTGATGATGGCTATGTGAGGGAAAAGAAGGAAATACTCGAAAGATATAACTTGAATGTATGGGCAATTGGTAACCACCTAGCCGGGCAATTAGTGGGCAGCAGAAATACAAAGCGCTTTGAGGTATTCGCACCAAAGGAAACTCATGGGAACCCTGAAAAAATGAGACAATGGGCTATTGAAGAGATGAAAGCAACTGCCATTGCTGCAAGGGCTCTTGGAGCAGAAGTTGTAACAGGATTTATGGGTTCGACTATCTGGGAAGCCTGGTACTCTTTCCCTCCTGTTTCGGAAGAATTCATAAATGATGGGTTCAAATATGTGGCGGATCTCTGGGATCCAATACTGAAAGCATTTGAAGAAAATAACGTCAAATTTGCCTTAGAAGTGCACCCTACCGAAATTGCCTTTGATTATTACACTGCAGAAAAACTCCTAACTTACATCGACCGACCATCTTTCGGATTCAATTTTGATCCCAGTCATCTACATTGGCAAGGTGTAAAACCGCACCTCTTCATCTATGACTTTGCCGATAGAATTTTTCATGTGCATATGAAAGACGCCACAGTTAACCTCGATGGAAGAACTGGAATTCTTGGTTCACATATTACTTTCGGCGATCACAGAAGGGGCTGGAATTTTGTTTCTCTGGGACACGGTGATGTTGACTTTGAAAAGATAATCAGAGCATTGAACGATATTGGTTATACGGGCCCTTTATCAGTTGAATGGGAAGATTCAGGTATGGACAGGCTGCACGGAGCAAAAGAGGCACTGGAATTTGTGCGAAGGATAGACTTCCCAAAATCTCAACTGGCTTTTGATGATTCAATGAAAAATGATTGAGGTGAAACTGTGGATAATAACATCATCCTAAAGACAAAGGGGATTGCAAAGGAGTTTTCAGGTGTTAGAGTCTTAAATAACATAAATATAGAGATAAAATCAGGAGAGATTTTCGGAATTATAGGAGAAAATGGTGCTGGAAAATCCACCTTTGTCAAAATATTAACCGGGATTTACACTCCAACTGAAGGAAGAATCTATTTCAACGGGAAAGAAATCCAGCTTGAAACTCCTTTAGATGCGCGAAAAGCGGGGATAATTATGATTCCCCAGGAATTCAACCTTATAAACGATTTGAATGTCTACGAAAACATTTTTCTTGGCAATGAGAAAAAGAGAAGAGTTTTTTTAAACAGAAATGAAATGATTAGAAGAACAGAGGAGCTGCTGGCAGGACTCAAAGTAAACATCCCCGCTACTGCGAGAATAGATAAATTGAGTGTTGCGCAGAAACAAATGGTTGAAATCGCAAAGGCTCTTGCGTTTGATTCGAAATTGCTAATTCTTGATGAACCCACAACCGTCCTCACTCGGCGCGAAATAGACATACTTTTTGGAATCATGCGACAGTTGAAATCTCGAGGAGTCACAATGATATACATTTCCCACAAATTAAGTGAAGTCAAAGAAATATGTGATCGTGTAATGGTTCTTCGAGATGGCGAAATGATAACCATTGAAGATACAGATAACATTGACGAAAAAGAAATGGCCAGGAGCATGATTGGAAGAGAACTGTCGCAGATATTTCCTGAAAAAGTTGTCCCGAAAGAAAATACTGTTCTTCAAGTTGAGAACCTGAGCAGTGTTGATGGGTTTATTAAAGACGTTTCTTTTGACCTAAAAGAGGGCGAAATTCTTGGTTTTGCGGGGCTTGTAGGCGCAGGCAGGACGGAGCTTGCTGAGACACTAATAGGAATAAGGAAAAAGAAGCACGGGAAAATAATTATTAAGGGCAAAGAGTATAATATCAAAAACCCCGCTGATGCTTTGAAACGCGGTATTGCTTATCTTTCAGAAGATAGGCAGGGAATAGGCATATTGACAAACTTTGATATCCCTTCGAACATCACGCTTCCATCACTAAAACATTATTTGCGAGGAATTCTTATAAACAAAAGAAAGGAACATGAAAAAACCGCTCAGTACATCAAACGCTTTGATATCAAAGCAGCTTCTTTGAAATCCAAATTGGAATACCTGAGTGGTGGAAATCAGCAAAAGGTTTCCCTCGCAAAATCCTTGGACACTGGCCCTGAGATTTTCATCATAGATGAACCCACAAGAGGAATAGATGTTAATGCAAAAAGAGAGATCTATTTCTTTATTAACGAGCTTGTTCAAACCGGAATTTCCTGCATAGTAATCTCATCAGAAATGGAGGAAATCATAGGGCTTTGTAATAGAGTGGTTGTAATGCGGGAAGGAAAAATCACCGGAATTCTTGAGGGCGAACACATAAATGAAGAAGAGATAATGTTCCATGCCACCGGCTTGAAGGGAGTTGCTTAACATGCCATCAAAAAGCTTAATTAAGAAAATTGACTTTGAAAAATATGGTTCTTTGATCGCTTTTGTTGTGATATTTATTATTTCCTCTTTTGCAAGCCCATATTTCCTTCAGCTTCAAAATATTCTCAACATTTTAAGGCAAGTATCTTATACGGGAATAATAGCTCTGGGCATGACTTTTGTAATCATAGGCGGTGGTATTGATCTTTCGGTTGGTTCTATGACGGCACTTGTTGGAGGTATTTCAATTCTCTCACTGAATTCGGCGATGAACTTCTTCGGATATGGTTACTGGAATGAAATAATGGCAATTATTGTCGCTGTGATTGTGAGTATTGCCTTAGGCGCTGCCGCGGGGGCTCTCAACGGTGTTGCTATAACAAAAGGTAGAATAGCTCCTTTTATCGTAACTCTCGGTACAATGGCAATTTACAGATCTCTTGCCTTATATATAGGTAAAGCAGGTGTCTTCAGATCAAATAGTTATATGTATCCAGAACTTGGCATGGGTTATTTCCTTGGCGTACCTATACCTGTCTGGGTATTTTTCGGAATGGCGGTTCTGTTCCATATCATTTTGAACTGGACAAGATATGGGAGATATATCTGTGCCATTGGTTCAAACCAAAAAGTGGCGAGATATTCTGCAATAAAAGTAAATTTCGTTCGTTTTATATCCTATGTAATGGTAGGTGTAACTGTTGGTGTATCCGCTGTTTTCTTAACCTCAAGACTGAATTCTATAAGTTCCACGAATGGCGGTTCGGGATATGAACTTGATGCGATAGCTGCTGTGATTATTGGTGGCACCCCTATGACAGGAGGTAGCGGAACAATATTCGGAACGGTGATAGGCGCCATTATCCTCGGAATGATAAATAATATGCTTAACATGTTAGGCGTATCACCTTATTTACAGGGAACTGTAAAAGGTATAGTCATCATTGGTGCTGTATTAATACAGAGAAAAAGGTCCCAATAAACTTGCCCATTAGGGCTATTATGGAGGTGGGGAAACATGAAGCGTTTTTTAGTGGTGTTACTCGCGGTGTTACTAATCGCATCAATAGGCATGGCAAAAGACAAGATCAAGATTGGTGTATCAATCCCTTCTGCTGACCATGGGTGGACAGGAGGAATCGTCTGGTGGGCTCAAAAAGCAATAGCAGACTGGAAAGCAAAAGATCCAGATATAGAATTCTTCCTGGTGACAGCTGATTCACCCGCAAAACAGGTTGGAGACGTTGAAGATCTCATGGTGAAAGGTATCGATGCACTTGTTATTCTCGCCCATGATTCAGAACCCCTCACACCTATTGTAGAAAGAGTACATAACAAGGGAATACTCGTTGTATCAGTTGACAGAGGTCTTACAAAGCCTGTCGAAGATATCTACATCGCTGGTGATAACCCAGGGCTCGGAAAAGTTTCTGCTGAGTGGCTCGCCAAGGAACTCAATTACAGGGGTGACATCGTTGTTCTTGAAGGTATTCCATGTGTAATTAACTCTGAAAGAGTAAATGCCTTCATGGAAGTAATGAAAAAGTATCCGAAAATTAGGATTCTTGATTCTCAGCCTGCATACTGGCAAACAGAAAAAGGACTTGAAATAATGGAAAATTATCTCCAGAAGTATCCCAAGATCGATGCTGTTTGGGCGCAGGATGATGACGTGCTTAAAGGAGTTCTTCAGGCTTATAAAGAATCAGGAAGAAACGACATCAAAGTGATGCTTGGTGGCGCTGGTTCCAAGGAAATCATCAAAATGGTTATGGATGGCGATCCGCTCGTAAGAGCAGACGTTACCTATCCACCCTCAATGATCGCCACAGGAATTAGCCTCGCAGTTATGTCACTACGTGGAGAAAAGCTGAATGGCTTCTACCAGAATAAAATTCCTTCAAAAATCATTCTTGCTGCTGAGCTTATAACACCAGAAAATGCCGCGGACTATTACGAACCAGATTCGATATTCTGATTTAGCGCTCTAAAAACGGGTGGGATATCCCACCCGTTTTTTTATAATAAATCGCCATAATTTGCCATAGACGTAGAAAATGGTTCTATGCAATCTTACCTGCCCTACCATATATTTTATTCATTAACTTTTTCCACTCTGGTTATACCAGGAGAATTGAAATGCTTCAGGAGAATGACCCCGAAATTGCAAGTAATTTTTCAAATACAGCCGAAATATCCCCCTTATTCGAATCTCTTGCTGTTTCGCGCTTTCTCTGCATAATCGCGCTTCAAGCCAATTGAAGCGTTCCTTTTCATTATCGTGCATTTTTTCACAATTTGTTTTCATCTTCTTCTTTCTTCTGTAATTCAAAGAAGGAGGAAACGATTTAGAATATAAGTGAAATAATTCACATGGAGGTGAGACTATGTGGGAAAACAAAGTAAACATCTACAATGTCTTTGAATTAAGAGCAAAAACCACGTGCTATTTTGGCGTTGGAGCTTTGAGCAAGATAAAGGACATAGCAGAAGAATCGAAGAAAAAAGGGATAAACAAGACCATAGTCATCACTGATGAAGTGGCATACAACATCACAGGTGCCAAGGCGGCAGTTGAGGAAGCTTTCAAAAGCGCTGGCATAGAATGGGTCGTATTCACAGATATTACACCCAACCCTACCGTAGAACAGATTGATGCTGCCACAGATCTTGGGAAATCCTTTGGGGCTCAGATGGTTCTTGGCATTGGTGGAGGAAGCCCCATCGATTCAGCCAAAAGCGTTGCAATCTTATTGGAGTACACCGATAAAAACGCGACAGAGCTTTATGAGCAGAAATTTATTCCCGAAAAGGCGAAACCCATTATCGCTATAAACACAACTCATGGAACAGGAACAGAAGTAGATAGATTTGCAGTTGCATCGATTGTTGAGAAGGGTTATAAGCCTGCTATTGCTTATGACTGTATCTATCCGACCTATGCCATAGATGATCCCGCTCTTATGAAAACACTTCCGTATAACCAGACAAAGTTTACTGCCATTGATGCCATAAACCACGTGACTGAAGCCGCTACTACA
>QNAR01000128.1 GCA_003643975.1 Thermotogae bacterium
ACCGTGACAAACTTTTATTTTCGTATTGATTTGTATTTGTAAGCTTCTGCGATTTTTAGCGGACTATTCAAGTGTCTTTGAACAAATTGTCCACAATTGCTGCCAATTTTATTTTCTTCCAGCTCACCAATACTCAAAATCACCTGGTAACCAAGTTCTTCGAGTTTTTCAATAAGGCCTGAATGATATGGAAGTGCTTTTTCTTTTGGATCAACTGCAGATTCAATTTTATTTCCAATTGCTCGATATGTAGGATTTATAGGGGTGATTTTAATCAAAAATTTATCAGGATCAAAAAATGCGTGAAGTTTGTCGGCTTCGACTATATTCTCTTTACCAAGAGCAAAATTCAGTGTAATTTTTCTATCTCCATCACGGTGAAATTTCTCTCCATAAGCAGCTATATCCTTAAAACCCCACTTTTTAACCGGAATTATAGTTTCGCGCTGGTGATAATCTGTTGAATGGATTGAAAATTGAAGCTGAAACCGGCCTGCGAAGTATTCGTTCTTGATGTTGATTAGCTCTTCAAAAAAAACTTCTCTCCCAGCGGGAGCAACTGTGGAAAGTGATGGAAGTAATCCGGGCGCCTCATATCTGTGAGGGAGTTTTTTCAAAACTTCTAGAACTTCATCATTCAATGCAGGTTCACCCATTCGTGCAAATTGGATTTTGAATTTTCTTGAGGGAATTTTCAATCCTCCAAATCTTTTAGTGACAACACAGTCAATCTGTTCCAGCATTTCACCAGCAGATAGCTTTCCCTTATAAAACCCTCCAGCATCGCACATGGAGCAACCTACCGGACAGCCAATGAGTGTGGAGATGATAATGACTTCTTTTTCTTCTCTGGGAATCGGAGGTTGTACTGATTCAACAAATTCCACGATGTTTCCTTTGGAAGTTTTCCCAAGAAATACCCAAGCAATGTCATCTCTCCCATATTTCTCAAGAATCTGCACGCCAAAGTCCTCCTTTTATGTTTTATTTCTCAAATAGCTGACTATGTTTTGAGCAACCTCGATCCCATTACCAAGGGCAATTGCTACCTGACCAAGCTTTCCATGCTTAACATCTCCAGCCAGGAAAATTCTTTTATCATTCAACAGTTCAGGGCTGAGCAACCTCCTATTCGCTTTTCTACCAATGCTTATCAGAAGGTTATCATAACAGTCCTTAAAAGAACCTGCCATAATCAACAGTTTATCCCCTTTTTCACACACTCTTTTGATCGGATTGCTATGCATAATGACTATTTTCTCATTTTTTGCTACTCTAGAGTGTAAATGTTGCGAAATATGAAACTCGCTGTGTTTTGTGAACAGGGTAACCCGATTTGATTTAGAAAGACTCAATGCTGAGTCGAAGGCAGCTTCACCAGAACCTGCGATGGCGATTTTCTTTTCCGAAACACTGAAAAGTTCTAAAGGTTCATACACAACCTTTGGCGAAACTTCAAAAGACTCTATTCTTTTAGGCACTGTTCCTGTTGCGATTACAACATAGCGTGCACTCAATCTCCCCGATGAATGTGTTACATTAAAGACATTCCCTGATTTTTCAATGGAAGTCACAGTGCTATAAGTAACTTTAATTTCCAGGTCTTTGAGTTTTTCTTTAAGCAAACCCACCGCTTCTGCACCAGATAAAGGAGGCAGGAGAGGCATGTTTTCTACAAGATTTGCGTTTACCAGCAATCCGCCAATCCATTTTGATTCTAGAAGTACAAATTTGACTCCTTGATGCTTTAGCTGAACAGCACAGGCAATCCCAGCCGGGCCTGCACCAACTATGATGACATCGACAGGCATTTTTTGACCTCTTCGCTATTTGCAAGGATTGCGAATCCATGCGCCAATGTTGAAAGTGCTGCGATATGTAATTGTCTGTACTTCGATGCTACAGCATCGGTGATAACAACCGGATTAAATCCCCTTATAAATGCTGAACGCACAGAACTGCTAATACAGAGGTGGGTCTGCACACCACAGATATAAAGCTGGTCAACTTTAAAATCTCTCAATTTTTCTTCCAGCTTTGTTTCATAAAAAGCGTCGTAACTGCTCTTTTTTATTACATGCTCACAGTTAATAACCAATTCAGTAAGGGAATCATTTTCTTCCATAAGATTACCCCACCAGTTATGCATAGGGCTTTTAGGGATATCAACATGCCGGGTAAAGAGGACAGGGAGATTATTCTTGCGGAAAAATTCAATAAGTGCCTGAATTTTGGGAAGTATTATAGATGAATCTTGAATGAAGGCTTTAGAATTGCAATCAAAGAAATATCTCTGGACATCGACCACGAGCAAAGCAGGGTTATTTCCACCAACCAATGGATGTCTCTTTTTGTAAAAAGCCAGTGTTTTCTCCTGTGATTCGTTATAAATGGAATTTCTCTCTGTCATGGTTATACACCTCGATAAGATTATACAAACAAATTCACTTTTCGTGTGAAAATAAGTATTTGAATGTCGATTGGTAGAGCGACAAATTATGAGACGATGGCCGAAAGTGCGACAATTGGTGAAACGATATGAATCACTAGGCCCCAGACCCGCTCTATCATTCCCGAATAGATGTTAAAATTATACCGGAGGTGGAAACATGACAATTGTACTGAAGAACATCGATACGCTCATGACAATGAACAAACAGATGGAAGAATTAACCCATGCCTATATTCTTATAGAAAATAACGTGATAAAAGAAATAGGCTCTGGAGAGCCACCAAAGGCCGATTGGCAAATAGATATGTCAAATAAGGTGGTCCTACCGGGTTTTGTAAATACTCATCACCATCTGTATCAATCCTTGTTTAGAAATGTTCCAGCGGTTTCTTCAGCGAAACTCTTTGATTGGCTTGTATATCTCTATGAACTCTGGAAGAACATAGATAATGAAGCAATCTATGTAAGCGCTGCGATAGGCATTTATGAAATGATGCATACAGGAACTACAACAACGACGGATATGCTTTATCTTCATCCAAAAGGAACGGCGAAATTCATAGATTCTGAAATAGAAGCTGCAAAGAGATGCGGCATCAGGTTCCATCCGACACGGGGTTCGATGTCTCTTTCGAAGAAAGATGGTGGTTTGCCGCCTGATTCAGTCGTTCAAACGGAAGAAGAAATCCTTGAGGATTCTATCAGGGTAATAGAAAAGTACCATGATCCCAGGAAATACGCTATGGTACGTATTGCCCTGGCTCCTTGCTCTCCTTTTTCTGTTACAGAGCAATCTATGATAAAAACTCTCGAGCTCGCTGAGAAATATGATGTTTTGCTGCACACTCACCTTGCGGAAACGAAAGACGAAGAAGAGTATTGTCTTGAAAAGGTTGGGCTAAGACCGGTGGACTACATGGAAAAAATCGGCTGGTTGAACCCGCGTACTTGGTTCGCTCACCTTGTTTGGCTGTCTGAAGAAGATATAAGAAAGCTCTCTGAAAACGATTGTGGAATGGCACACTGTCCTACCTCAAATATGAGGCTCGGATCCGGGATCGCACCGGTGAAGGAAATGAAGGAAGCCGGAATTAGAATAGGCCTTGCCGTGGATGGAAGTGCTTCAAATGATTCTGGAAACATGTTGCTCGAAGCGAGAAATGCTATGATGCTTCAACGTGTCGTTAAGGGGGCCGACGCGCTAACCCCTCGAGACGTATTGTATATGGCAACTATGGGTGGCGCAAAGGTTCTTAGGATGGATGAATATATCGGTTCGATAGAAGTAGGTAAAGCAGCAGATATCATTGGCTTCGATCTTAACCAGCTTTCACTTGCCGGAGGACTTGCAGATCCCGCTGCTGCTATAATTATGTGCGATGCCGGCAAAGCTGATTTTGTCATGATAAATGGAAATGTGAGGATAAAAGACGGCCAGATTCTTGATGATGAATTAATGCAGCTTATTAATAAACAAAACCTAATTTCAAAGAATCTCATAGGGTATTGATGTCAACTTGCATTTTGGAAAGAGATTTGATAGGGTGTCTCAAAAATCAGTTACAACCAATAATATCAACTTTCTGTGAGGGTGATTGTTAAGATACTGGACATAACACAGAAATTATATACAAAAATGACCAAACCCAATATCTCAGCATAATTCCTGCCTTCACATATTAGATGTGTTCCATATTAAAAGCTTTTCTTTTGTAGTCTGAAAAAGTCGTAAGTTTTTCAAGCCCAGGAGTTCCATGTATTTGAAATTCTTTTTTCTTCGATATGAGAAACCGTAGAATTTCAATAAAAAGAAAATTTCAAGAAGTTAAAAGGCAAAAGCACGTCTAACTGCTCAATGATCTTCACAATATCTCTTTTTGTAAATTTTTGTGGCAGCATTGAACTTCGGGAAGCCCACTTTTTTCGTGACTTCCCAAAATAGCTTACCGACAAAATAATCAGCGAATATCTTCTTAATACACCAGAGTTTTGGGATTTAGCTATCATTAAATTAACACAGAAATATGACACCCCTACTGGGTTATGGTATAATAGCTTAGATGATAGTTACTAATTTCACAAATTCACAAGAAGGGGGAATGTTATGACCCTGAATTTTCTTTCTGTTTTTGTGGTTACTTATCTAATGTGGATAGGTTTTACAGCGAGTTTCACCTTTTCAGAACTTTTGACGGGATTTATTGTTGCTTTGATGGTTGCCATTATCACTACCAAATATTCAAAGTTCAACATCGGTATCAATTTCCCCATAAGAGCTCTGAAATTTGTTTTTGGGTACCTTCCGGTATTTATCGTCGCAATGGTGAGAGCCAATATTGATGTTGCTAAAAGAGTTCTCAGCCCTTCGCTTCCAATAAATCCAGCCATTGTTAAGGTACCGGTAAAGTTGAAAGGAGAAATTTCAAAACTGACTCTTGCAAACTCGATAACGCTGACTCCGGGAACTCTCAGTCTTGAATTGGACGATGAAGGTATTTATGTCCACTGGATAGACAAAAAGTCAGATGATCCGGAGGAAATCAAAAAAGCTATCGTTGGCAGTTTTGAGAAAAGAATTGGAGGGATTTTTGAATGACTGCTTTTATAGTTTTTCTCTCCTTAATAATTCTTGGTGCATTGCTTGCATTATTGCGAATACTACTTGGCCCGACGCTGTCTGACAGAGTGGCCGCGCTTGACATCATGAACGTCATAATCACCGGGGTTATTGTGCTTTTTGCACTTATTGAGGAAAATGCACTCTTCCTTGATATAGCACTTGTTTACGCTGCGCTTTCATTTCTTGAGACGGTGGTTGTGGCGCGCTATTTGGAGGGGAAAAAATGATAATGGAAATAATTGGGTACATACTCATAACCATTGGTTCGCTTTTCTACCTCCTCGGTGGTCTTGGAGTTTATAGAATGCCAGATGTTTATAACAGGCTCCAAGCCGGGACAAAAGCAACAACC
>QNAR01000129.1 GCA_003643975.1 Thermotogae bacterium
TAAAGCTCATTTGTCAACCTCCTGCGTGTAAAATTCCATAAAGGCTTCTTCCAGAGAGGGATTCCTTATTTGTAAATCGCTAAATTCCAGGTTTGTCAGCACTTTGAGAAAACCTTTCAGCTCGTCGCGATTTATGGAGAAAGTGAATTCCCTTCCATTGTTGTTAACAAGTTCATATTCATATAAGCGATCAGGCTCTTTTAGCCCGTAAACAGTTACCAATTTTTTGGTATATTTGTGAATATCTTCCATTGCAAGTTCTTTGACCAGCTTTCCTTCTTTGATTACTCCAACCCTCTGACAAAGGCGCTCAACCTCGGTAAGGACATGAGAAGAAAACAATATAACCGTTCCCCTCTTGCGTTCTTCCTGGAGCAGTTCATAGAGTTTGCTTTGAAGCAGAGGGTCAAGACCATTTGTTGGTTCGTCCATAATGAGATATTCTGGCTTATGGACAAGGGCTTGAAGAATTCCAACTTTTTTCTTGTTTCCCTGTGAGAGTTCTTTGAATTTTTTCTCAGGATTGATGTTGAGAAATTCGACCAGGTCTTTCTCGTAATCGAGCTCTATTTGAGGATAAAAATTTCGGTTGAATCTTAAAAATTCCCTTATCTTCATGTCAGGATAAAAATTAACCTCTCCGGGTAGATAGCCTATTTTGTTTGTGATACGCTTCAAATCCTTTGGAATTTCATGCCCGCCTATTGTTATATTTCCAGAATCTTTATAAAGGAGCCCTAAAATAATGCGAATCGTAGTTGTTTTCCCGGCACCATTGGGCCCAATGAGCCCATATATTTCTCCAGGTTTTATCGAAAAGCTAACATCTTCTACACCTCTGTACTTTCCGTAGTATTTTTTTAGATGCTTTGCAACAAGCATTTCTCCCCCTCCTTTATATGTTGATTTTACCATTGATGCGAAGTACATAATGAACAGCTATCTCGCTGGTATTCATATGCGATGGCAAAAGTAAAATTGCTATATGATAAAAATATTCTAAAAACTTCCTGTATTTTGCCTTCTATTGTTTTTCAATATCTATTTTTATTTGATTTAAAAGGATAGAATAACAATTGTTAGGAGTGGGGGGATTTGTATGGTAGTGAAAAGAATTTTTGCAGTGCTAATAAGCTTACTTATCGCGGTTTCTGTATTTTGTGGAGTTTCTATACTCGCACCAGATTTTGAGCTTGAGCCCCTAAATATAGAAAACCCGGCAACTTTTAACAACCAGGAATTCTGGTTTGAAGTGCTGCGCGATAGTCCTATAACAATTATGGCTGATTACGAAATCTATATGATCTTAAATTCAGGAGATGTCCTCATAACCGATAAATTTCTCGATCTACTGCTTACTCATATATTCCACTACGAAAACAGTTCATACATAAATGAAAATATCACTCCTCCTCACAAATTCCCGGACGACGGCACTTTTTACGTAAACGCTCCTTACACTCACGAGAAATTCTGGATGAAGCTTTTCTTTCCCTATGAATATCAAGTTGACGAAGATTGGTGCATAAAATACAAATCAGCGGAATACAGGGTTGAAATTGTCATTACAATAATACCCGAGCCTCCAACTGGAGGAGGCGATGGACATGTGACATATACACCAGGAGGTTGGGGAGCGCCACCCCACGGACATAATCCCGGGGCTTATTTGCATGCCAATTTCAGTGCTGCTTTTCCTGGTGGCTTAACCATAGGAGTTGAAGGAGTAGGCCGTTATGTGAGATTTACAGATGCTCAAGCAATAACCGATTATCTACCTGCTGGTGGTACTCCAGCAACGATAAGCACTTTTTATGTGAACCCTGCGACAAGCGCATTGGGTAACGAACTTGTCACGCAAATGGTTGCCCTTGCTTTGAACATAGGATTTGACCTGTACGACCCTGATTTTGCTCCAAGCACATTAAACCTTGCAGGGCTCGTTCTCAGTTATCCTCCGGCAGTACCACCCTCAGAAAGGTACATGGAAGGTATGACAGTAGCGGAAATAATGGCACTGGCAAACCAGATTCTTGCAGGTGAATCGACAGCTTATACTCCCTCGCAGGTCACTGATGTGATTACCATCATCAATGAAAACTTTGACAATGGAACAACAGACAACGGTTACCTTCATTAATCCATATTCCATTTAAGGAATTTGTCCTTTTGTGATAGCTCTCCTGCGGGAGAGCTTTTTTGTGAAAGGCAGAAGAAAAAGTGGTATTGATTTTCGGCATATTTATGTTATATTGTATTGTGAACAACGGAGGTGATATGGTGGAGGGTGACACTTGCCCGTATTATAGTATGTGTCCTGTTGCAAGAGCCTATGAACGTGGTATTGTCGATTCTGATTGGGCAAACATGTATTGCAAATCAAACTGGAAAGAATGCGCGCGATTCCAACTGGAAGATCCACTTTCTTACGAATTCGAGGGAGTTCTTCCTGATGGAAGTATAGATGAAGATTTAAAAGAGGAATATTAAAAAGGTGAGAGGGACTCTCACCTTTATTTTAGGTAATTGGATATATTTGCTTTTTCATTTATTATGGGGATTATAAAATCTTTGTGGGAAGTGAGAATTACGGTAACCCCTGGGCCATGTCCGGTTATGATGCAGTCCCCATGTACTACAACTCCAATGGTAACTGCTCCTTCCACATATCCACCCAAGCCGAAAGAATCATTATGATTCTCAATGGCCACAAAATCTCCGATGCAGAGTTTATCCAATCCCAATTTTCCGATAAGCGCTTTATCATTTGTAATTATGTCATAGTCTCCGCCAGCCGGGTTGCCTGAACCAGCGCCAGAGCCCATCAAGTATCCCGGGACAACAGCTTTTACAGGAAAAAATAGCTTTCCATCTTTTTCTTCTATCGATATCTTTTCAAAAAGCGCTGGATCTATGTTGTAAGCGCGAACCTCAGGATAATCCTCGAGGACCAATCCATTACCCCAACCTTTTACCTGAATTTTGTCCCCAATGGCAAGGCTTTCTTTAACTTCCTGGTTGAAGTGTATGAGAACGTGATTGATTCCACCATGTTTCCCAATCACATACCCCGTAGCATCTTTTGCCTTTCCGGTTAAAACTATGGCTTCATTGCCTATGCAGGAATATTTGACATAAGCAGCGTTCATAGAATCATTTGGGTTTTTTGTTGAAACATCCGGTTCTACATGGTCACCAGCCATTTTATAAGCGCTGTCGCCAAGGGTGAAATTGTAAGTTATTCCCCCGGTTCCGGGGAAAAGCCAGGGCGTGCCATCAATTGCTAACCTGAAAGGTGCTCTAGTGATTGGATGTGCCACTTCTCCGGAAACAGAAATTTTCACTACGCGATCTCTGTTGGTTTTCATATGATCCCCCTTTCATATAGAATTAAGGTGCGATTTCTCAGAACCGTTTTCTTATGTTTTCAAGAGTTTCCTTCGCTTCTGGAACTTGAGCAAAAAAACTTGAAAGCTCTTTACAAGGAAAATCTGAGCAGTAAGCGCAATTCCTTATCCCTTTTTCTTTTGCACAGGAGCGATAATAACACTCATCACAATGTGCGAATAAAACTTCTTCATTTAAACACCCCTTGCAGTTGATATCTTCCGGTTTTATCTTGGTATTGAACATTTCTGACCATTCTTTTGCAACTTCTTTCCTTTTTGCGTCATCATTGTTTATTGTGGCTATATATGCGGGGCATTCAGTACATTTTATTCCGCAGTAAGCAATCATTTGTCTCCCCCCCTTTTTTTGCCTTTAGACTACTTGGCGCCAATGGTATATATTTAACTTTATAATTCTACCATTTGATAGAACGCATTTATCAATCTTCGGTATTTTTAAAAATCGCCCAACTTTTTCAAACCATTTTTATCGAGGAGTTTTACCTTTCTACCTTCTTGAACAATCAGACCTTCTTTAACCAATTCCGAAAAAGCTCTTGAAAGGGAAGGACGTGCCACTCCAAAGCGACTGGCTAATTCATCTTTAGTAATGTCAAGAGTAAACTCGTTATTTTCGGCAGCTTTTTCAAGAAGATAACGAGACAAATTCTCTTTCAATGTATTCAATGAAAAGGAATGTACTTTTTTAGCCAGTAATACTACCCTGTCACCCATATCTTTTAATAACCCTCTTAAAAACTTTTCGTTAGTCATACACAACTCTATAATGAGTTCTTTTTTCATAGAAAGAATCACAGCATGATTAGTGGCAACTATATCTACTGGAAGGACAGGTTCGGAAGAAAAAAGGATCCCGCTTGCCAAAATTCCCGGAGCTTCTATTTTTTCCAGCACCAGCCTTTTGCCTTCAATGCCTTGCATCTCTGTGGACATTTCCCCTTTTAGAAGCACAAGCAAAGTCTGGCAAACATCGCCCCTATGTTTGACAGTTTCTCCGCTATGATAGTGCTCGATGCAAGCCTCACTTTTTCTGAAAAGTGCTTCCAATTCTCCTATGTTCATCTCTTCAAAGGGTTTGAGTTTTGAAAGGTTCATAATGAGATCATTCATGGCTACCTCCATTTTGTAACATGTGTTACGGAATACAACTTTCAAAAAGATTATACTTTAATTGAAAGGAAATTCCAACCAAAATAGGAGGAAATAAAATGATGAATAACGCGGAAAAACGGAAAAAGCTAAAGGAAATGCTCAAAAAACTTCACAATAATCCTGAAAAACTTGAAAGCATAAAAGAACGATTTTCTGAATTAATAAGGGAATTAACACCTGTGGATATCTCAAAAGTGGAACAGGAACTGATAGAGGAAGGAATTCCAGCAGAGAGTATTCAATTGATGTGCAACGTGCATCTTGAACTTTTCAAAAAGGCGATTATTGAGGATGAAATCGATGTGGAACCATGGCACCCTATCCACATTTTGGTGGAAGAGCATAAAGACATCATGAATGTGTTTGACAACTTCAGAAGATTCATGATGGAAAAAGAAGAAGATCCAAGAGAAATGCTCTCTAAAACCCTCGATTATTTCGATCAATTGGAGCTTTATTTTTTAAAAGAGGAAAATGGCCTTTTTCCTTTTATAGAAAAACACGGTGTTGTGCAACCACCTGCGATAATGTGGAAAGAGCATGATCAGCTCAGAGCGTGGCGAAAAGAACTCAAAAAACTTTCAAAAGCCCCACAAGAAAAGCGGAACGAAATTAAAGAACTTGCACTTGCCATCGCTGAACTTTTTACTGATCACATTTACAAAGAACACAAAGTGTTGTTCCCCACCGCTTTAAAACTCATATCCACTGATGAATGGAAGGAAATAAGGAAAGCCTTTGACGAAATAGGATATTTTTCCTATAAGCCATCACCTTTTTATCTCGAGAGCCAAACACCACAGATTTCTGAGAGTCTGGTTAATCTCGGTA
>QNAR01000130.1 GCA_003643975.1 Thermotogae bacterium
AAATCAAAGGACTCAAGGCCAACATAGGTGATTTCAAACTGGGCCCCATTGATTTAAAGGTGAATGAAGGAGAGATCGTAGGCCTTATAGGCCCTTCAGGCTGTGGAAAAACTTTGCTTCTTAAAGTCGCTTCAGGTTTGCATGAACCTTTAACCGGGAAAGTATTTATGGGCGGGAAAGAAGTTACCAATGAGCTTCCACATAAAAGAAACATCGCCTTTGTCTTTCAGAATGACGCCCTTTTTCCGCATTATGACACCTACAAAAACATAGCGTTTCCCTTGCAGCTAAAGAAAGAGAAAAACATCGCTGAAAGGGTGAAGAAAAAAGCAGGAGAATTGAATGGCTTATCGGAATATCTGGAAAAGCTGCCAAAAGAATTGCCAGCAGGGATAAAAAAATTGACGGCTATTGGTAGAGAAACGGTGAGGATTTTCGACATGATATTCATGGATGAACCCTTTGAGAGACTTGATAAAAAAGTCAGAACCGAGTTGAGAGCGATGATAAAAAAGCTTTTGCTTAAAATCGGGCGTTCTGTGCTGATAGTCCTTAATGATTGTGAAGATGCCATGGCAATCGCATCAAAGGTATATATAATGAGCGATGGAAAAATTGTTTCTAGTGGAAATCCCATAGATATTTACAACAATCCACCTGATTTGTTTTCGATGGAGCTCTTTTCACCCTTTGGTATAAATAAATATGAAGACATGATATTCAGGCCTGAAGATGTGGAAATAACAGAGGAAGGACTTCCGGCCGTAATCCAGCATGCAAGCCCTTACGACTCAAGAAATGCCTTATGCAACGTCAAAATCGGAGATGCCGATTGCGTAGTGTTTATTCCACTTGAAAAAGCAAGGTGCAAAGAGCTTCATATAAAGATAACAAGATCATTCAAGGTTGGCTGATAGCTCTTTGCCTGCTTATGGACGCTTCAAAAATGTTCAATATAAGATCGTCATAGCTCCATCCTATTGGTTCAAGCATTTTTGTGAGGTCTGAATATACCGGTACTAACAGTGGCAACGAATTCACTTCAATGATATGGAAACCCTTATCGTTCATTCTCACATCTATTCTCGCATAGTCGAGCATTCCCAGAGCTTTGTAGGCTTTTAGCGCATAATTCTCCAGTTCTTCCACCTGTTTGGTTTTTAATCGCGCCGGGCAGATATATCTCGTTTTTTCAGCATAATGATGCTTGACTCTATGAGAATAAAATCTTTCAAGTCCCTCCGGAAGCGCCGAAAAATCTATTTCAAGAATTGGTAATACCCTTGCCTGCTCTGCATTTCCAACGATTCCGACTGTAAATTCCCTACCTTCTATGAACTCTTCTACCAGTATCGGTTCTTTGAAAGCCTTATAAAGAGTCACCACCTGTTTTTCGAGTTCAATGGAGCTTCCAACTACGGACTTTTCAGAGACCCCCTCAGCACTGCCTTCACGTGATGGTTTGACAAAAGCGGGATAAAATCTAGGGTCTGTTATTTCCGAAGGATTGGTTATTACCGCAAAACGCGGAGTAGGTATGTTGTTTTTCTGAAGAACAAGCTTTGTTAACCCTTTATCCATGCAAAGAGCATGAACTCCTGCTGGCGATCCGGTGAAAGAGATGCCCAATACATCCAAAAGGGCAGGAACATGCACTTGCTTGTTGTATTTGCCGCCTCCCGTGGAAAGATTGAAAACGAAGTCATATTTCTTTACGTTGCTCATGAAATTTCTATTAAAAGGAAGAGGTTCGGCTTCATATCGGCTATTTAAAGCTTTACATACCGCGGAAACCATATCTTTTCCTTCAGCTGTAAGAGGTTCGTCATATACAACAGCCACTCTCATAAAACCACCTCCTATAACGCGAAGCCAAGCGCTTTAAGTCTCTTTCTTTCAGAAACGGGACGACCTTTATCATCAACTACCTGATTAGTGCCATCGATAATTGCCGTCTTAACAGTACCACGAGCCACTGACATCTTCATCAATCCCGGGGCATCGAGGATTCCCATCTTAACCGAAGCCCATATCACATCGGGATCCGTTAAAGGGTCTTTTGAACCCTTTCCCAATTCTTTGATCGCTTCAATTATCAACTGTGCTTCTTCTATCAACGTTTTCTTTCTCGCCCTGATCTTCGGATCGGCTTCGAAATTTGGTAGCCCTTTCATTGCTTCGGAATAAGCCCTTTTCACCATTTTTACGCTCTCTATTATTTCCTTTGCTTTTGCTCGTTTTCTTGCTTCACAGAAGGCAACAACGTGGATAATATGCGGCTGGAGATAAGATGCAGTGAGCATGGAAGAGACGAGTTGTCCTTTAGCCCGGGCTTCGTCAGAGGGAAAAGATAAAAGCCCTGCTCTGACCATGCGGTAAGAGCGGAAGAAATTATCATGAAGGGATTCAATAAGTTCCTTCTTTGCTAGCATTTTGGCTATATCCATTGCTGGAGAAATTCCAGGGGGGGTATTGAACATGTACTGGGCGACATAAGTTTTCACGCCGAGTTTTTTCGCATTGTAGGCTGCAATGTAAGCGGTCGCTACTTCCACAGTATCGGGGGCGTAGCGCAAAGCCCACTGATGCGATTCATTTATTTCTACCGGAATATCGTGTTCGGCATTCCATTTAATCGCTTTCTGGTTTTCCGCAATTGCCTTTTTTAATTCACGATCGGATCGCCTATCGAGCTCCGAATACCAGGTTAGTGGAATAGCTGCCCATGCGTTCCTTATGGTTTCGTAAAGTAACTTCGAATACTTGATGAGTTCTCTTGTGCCCGAATAACAGCGCAACAAAGGAAAGTTACCCTGCCGGCTTGCTTTATACATTCTTTCAAAATCCTCTTTTTTTCTAAAAGGAGCCCCTCCAGCTCCATCTTGTGATGGGTCCATTTTTTCTGGTGTGAAAAACCATTGCTGAGCATTTTGGTCTGGAGCGAGGGAGATGATATCTAATTCTTCAGACCTTGCGAGCTTTTGGATTTCCCTTTCCGTTTCTTCAAGAGACTGGAGCCCTATATGGTGACGGATGAGGGGATACGGTGACTTAAAATTTATTCTCTCCACGAGTTTTTGAGGATAGCTTTCTTTTTTTATTCCACGCATTTCCCCCCTCAAATACAATACGACTTCCTCCACTGACTCACTTCCATCGAAGACTCTTCTGAAAAGCCTGCTTTTTCTAGCTACTTTTGCTGTTTCATAAGTTCCTCCAAACACAAAATCTTTGTTTTTCAACAAATCGTTTTTCCTCAGAAGATCCTTGAACTCAATCAGCAATTTGTCCAGTGCTTCTTTTCCAAGCCTGTAACTTACAGCAATAAGATCTGGATTTGTTTCAATAATACTTCCAAGGAACTTTTCAAGGGAAAGAGCACCGCCAAGGTAAATGGTTTCATAACCTTCTTTTTTGGCAAGCTCAAGGAAGTTCAGAATTCCCGCTACGTGCACATCGCTGCCGATAGCACCGCCAAGGATTTTCTTTTTTGTTTTCACAGAGCTTTTACCCCCATTTCAACGTAATCCCATATGGAATTAATACTGAGTCCAGAAAGACCAAGACTATCCATGTTTCTGCCTTTTTCCCAGTAGTTTATTCCCATGACTACATTTGCGATGTTTATTATTGAATCTATGGTAGTTGTATTCATACCAAATGATTTTCCAAAATAACTTATTGGCACCAGGCTCATGGGAACATCTTCCAGAATATAGCGATTGTAAAGGCTTACTGGTGCTCTTATTCCCTGATAACCGTCGTTATTGTGAATTGCCTCATAAAGATCCCTACCCTTAACATCGTAAGCGAAGTCAAGCCATTCAACTGCTCCTAAAGGCTCGATTTTCAATGCCCTGGCAATTTCACAGCGTTCTTCATCTATTTTTGTTAGCACCCTTGCAACAGAGGGGCTAATTCCATCCAGGTAGAATTGGAAATTTCCATGTGTAGTTTCAATCCACCCAGCGTTCATCAAAAGCGCTGCCGGATGAAATACAGCGCCAATGTTGTTGAAGCTCGTATATAAAACATTTGGTGCTATAACAAATTCAGGAAAAACCTCGGGAAGCGCTTCACTGAGAATGTGATTGTCTTTTGCAGGTAAGGCAGAGACCGGCACAGCATTTTTCATTCTAAAGATTCTCACAAGACCTGGACCTGCTATTCTCGAAGCGAAAAGAAAAGTCTGAGCTTCAGCAATGACATAACCAGGCTTCGCATTGTTGGCATCCAGAACCTTTTTGAATTCAAGAGCTCCTCCTGTCCTTCCGGGGTTCAATATGATTATTTGTCCCGCTTCGATGTAGGGCGCGATTCTTTCAGCAACCGAAGCGTGAGCAAATGCTGGCACAACAATCATAACAATCTGGCAATTTTTTATTGCTTTCTCAATGTTAGTGCCTACATACGCTAATTTTACCGGGCCAGAAGATTCCCCTTCTAACCTCAATGTCCGGTTATCCACTATGCCAGAAATACGCTTTTCACTTCTATTAAATAGCATCACTTCATGACCCCTTTGTGCTAAAACCCCGGCCAGTGCCTGACCCCCGTTACCGGCACCGATAACGCAAATTCTCATTTTTTCACCTCCAAAAAGGCAAAGAAAAATCCTCAGGCAATAACAGCCTTTTTTGAATTAACCATTTCGCCGATAAAAATGTAGAAATCAATAACTGCAAGAATGTCTTTGTGTAAGCATAAAAATTATAACAAAGTTTCCTTGAATACTTCAATAAATGGAACTCACTTGTATTAGAAATTCCGATTACAATCCCAGCAACTCATTTACTATTGTTATTGACTAATATTCATGAATAACAATCATTATCTTCATTATACTGTGCTTTGCTTTGAATTACGCTGTATTTTGTGCTATAATATAACTGAGGTGATAGATATGAACAAAAATAAAAGGAATGAAAGAAAGGACAAACCATTCATCAAGACAGATGAAGAATTGAACTTAGTCGAAGTTTCCTTCAAAGACAGAAAAAGCTCTGATAACGACTAAATCTAAGATCGGCACACCAGATAAATCCCCCCGCTTTTGCGGGGGGATATTTTTATGTAAAACAAAAAGCCCCTTTTAACGGGGCTTAGGTGGTGGCGGCGGACAGACTCGAACTGTCGACTCTGCGGGTATGAACCGCATGCTCTAGCCAGCTGAGCTACACCGCCTTAATGGTAGCGGGGGCAGGATTTGAACCTGCGACCTTTGGGTTATGAGCCCAACGAGCTACCACTGCTCCACACCGCGCCGTTTTAAAAATTTCAGCACCGGTATTTTTTGTTAACTGGTGCCGGGAGCCGGACTCGAACCGGCATGGAGGTTAATCCCGTGGATTTTAAGTCCACTACGTCTACCAATTTCG
>QNAR01000131.1 GCA_003643975.1 Thermotogae bacterium
AGATCCAGGACCGATACCGCATCCGACAAAATCGAGTTCTGAAGGATTGAGACCACCATATGTTAATAAATCCTGCATAGCCGTTATAAGAAAGGCGCCATGTTTGCCAACGGAGTTAAGTATAACTCCCGCTTCTTTGCTTTTGGCTTTAACCGCAACCATTAACCTCTGCGAAGAACTGTCAAGCGTTAGAAAATTCATATTGCCTCCCCTCTAATTTAAATGTTTAAAGCCTTCTCCAAATACTTCTGCGTTATTGACGACGATCATGAATATATCTGGATCTTCTTCTTTGATTATACGCCTTAATTGCCCTAACTCCCTTCGTCTCAGCGATACCATTAACACAGGCCTTTTTTTCCGTGTGAATCCCCCCTCAGCATTGAGCAGAGTAACCCCTCTTTCCATTTCTTCCAGTATCCTGGTCTTCACTTCTTCAAACTTGTCTGTTATTATGAAAGCTGTTCGTGTGTTTCCAAATCCCTCGAGAATCCCATCAATGGTCTTGCTAGTTGTAAAAATGGTGATAATACCATACATAGCAACAAGAGGGCCAAAAACTAATATGGCAATTGTTGTTATTATGGTATCGACCAACAGGAGCCCTATCCCTGTGCTTATGTGAAAATATTTGCTGAGAATCATTGCCACAATATCTGTTCCACCGGTCGAAGCACCACGCCAGAGTACCATGCCCATCCCTATTCCAGCTAATGCTCCGCCGTAGATCGCTACAAGAAGTCCTCCATCTTGTACGCTGGAAGCCAGAAAAATGGGAATTTTTACATATTGAAGTACATCTATAAAGACCGATAGAATAACGGCTGAATAAATGGATTTAACTCCAAAGCCCACACCAAGTAATACAAAAGCAAGTGTGAAAAGAACCACGTTGTAAGCGAGCATTTGAAGACCTACCCACCAGCCAAACATTTTATAAAAAATTATTGCTAGACCGCTTACACCACCAGCTATAATGTTATTGGGGATCAGAAAAGATACAATTGCTATGGCTGTTATCAAAGAACCAAGAGTAATGACAAAATAATCTTTGAAAGCCTTGCCAGGACTCACGTTATCACCTCTTTCAATTGGCGGTTAACCTCTGTCATTATATCAAAAAACAAAGCGGCAACCTGTTAAGGTACCGCCTTGCATTATACATTTGCATTAATGAGGCATTATCTCGAGATGCCTTTAGTCCTTGCTAATTCTTCCAATAATTTCTTTTCTTTCAAAGAAGGTTTGGGAATTTTTACCTTTACCGTAACCAATATATCCCCGCGCCTTCCGCTGCTCATTGAAGGGATGCCGTATCCTTTCAATTTGAATACAGTACCCGGGTCAGTACCGGCGGGAATCTTAAGATTTTCATAACTTCCTTCGGGTAAAGGAATTTTAACAACAGTGCCCAAAGCAGCCTGAGTATAGTCAATTTCTACGGTGTATAAAATATCATTACCACTTCTCCTGTAATATGGAGGCATGCTAACTCTGACACGAACATACAGATCACCGTTTGGACCTCCATACCTTCCAGAATTTCCCTGGCCTGCAAGTCTGATGGTAGCGCCATCTTCTACTCCAGGTGGGATGTTTATTCTGACACGGTGCCTTTCTTGAACAGTTCCCGTACCATGGCAAGCAGGGCATCTTTTGTTGATTATTTTCCCCGTTCCTCCACAAGCCTCGCAGACGTGTGTGTTGGTGAAGACACCAAAAAAGGATCTGTGCTCTTCTGTTACCGTACCTGTCCCATTACATCGTGGACATGTTGAGAAACTTGTGCCGTTTTCTGCCCCGGTACCGTTACAAGCGTTGCATGTTGCTTTTCTGTTATACTCGAGAAAGGTGATTTTCCCGTTTATGGTGTCTTTAAGTTCCACTGTTATGGTAGCGTGTATGTCTTCACCTTTCACGCTTCTATGAGTTCTTGTACTATGAGCTGTCCTTGAACCGCCAAAAAAGACGTCGAAGATATCCTGAAAATCACCAAAGATGTCTTCAAAAAAACCTCCACTATTTCCGGAAGTCTTTCCGCCAGAATAGCTGGGCTCGCCTACATACCCAAACCTATCGTACATGGAACGTTTTTGCGGGTCACTTAATACCTCGTAGGCTTCCTGGATTTCTTTGAATTTCTCCTCAGCATTTTTCTTGTCGCTCCCCTTGTACGCATCCGGGTGCCATTGCTTCACTAGCTTCCTGTATGCCTTTTTTATGTCTTCCTTAGTGGCATCTCTTGGAACGCCAAGAATTTCGTAATAATCTTTTCTAGTTGTCATAACCTCACCGCCGTTCACTGCCCGGATGGGGTGTCATCAGAATGTTCTCTCTCTTGTACTCTCGGTTTAACGGCAACCACAACCTTGGGCGCTTTCAAAATTTTGCTGGCATATTTGTATCCCTTTTCTTTAACTTCCAGGATGGTCATCTCTTCAGCAGAATCAGACTCCACGGTCTCCACCGCTTCGTCCCTGAAAGGGTCAAAGGGTGAACCGGTAGCGGGCAAAATTTCCTCTACGCCTTCTTCAGCAAGTATTGCGGCAAGGCGCTTGTAGAGCATTCGGACACCCTTGACAAAGTTTTCAGAGGTGCTATTCCCATGATTTAAAGCCCGCTCGAAGTCTTCAAGCAAGCTTATTAATTTGAAAATAACATTCTCCTTTTCTCTATTAATGAGAACTTCCTGTTCTCTTTGAAGAGCCATGCGGTAATTATGAAATTCAGACTTCATTCTTGCCAACTGATTTTCAAGGTTCTTTATATTTTCATCTTTTTCTTTGAGTTTTTTCTCAAGAGCCTTTATCTTTTCTTTCAAGATCTGAGAAGCGGTTTTCGCCTTTTTGGGTTTTTCCTTTTTTTCTTCCATGATATCTATCACCTCCGATTCATCGCTTGCTGAATACTTCTGATAAACGATTCGACATGTATTTTAGATATGCGTAAATTTTTTCATAAGGTAATATCTTCGGCCCGATAATGGCTATGGTTCCAAGACGCTCGTCAAATTTCTTGTATCCGGAAATAAACAAGGAAAAATTCTTTAGATCCTCTATTCCAAGTTCATTTCCTATGATTACCTTCTCTTCAAAATGGGAAAATTTATCAATCAGATTTTTTAGCCTGTCCTGGTCCTCCGTGTGCTTTATCAGCCCAACAATATCCTGCCAATTTAACGCATTTGAAGATACGATATATTCAAGACCGTATTTTACATATCGGTTTTCCTCTTCGCACTCAAAAACATTTTGAAGTATATACAGCATCTCTTCAATTTCCTCGTTGTACCAGTGGTCGTTGAGCAGTTTGAGTTCTTTTAGACCTTTTTTTATCTCGCCTATCATTTTTCCTTTGATAGCATCGTTAAGCCGTTGTTGGAGGTCTTCGTAATGGGTAAAATTGTGACCAATATATACTGTTGAATTCACGGTAACACCCAAATCCGTAACCAGGGTTACACCGAAATAGTTTTGTGATATAGGCGAAATGGCGATGTGCTTAACCAATAATTTTTCCTGTTTTGGCTTTTCAATCACCGCATAGGTCATGGTTACCTTTGAAAGTGCTTTGGCGGTAACCTTTAAGATTTTCTCCACATCTGCGACAATAGCGGTCTGGCGCAAGGAAATAGATGCGCTGTTGTCTTCAAAATCCGAGGCGAGCTTTTGAATAGAATTGAAATAAAACCTCAGTCCTTTATCAGTTGGAATTCTTCCAGCTGATGTGTGGGGCTGAAAAATATATCCCAGGAATTCAAGCCTTCGCATATCATTGCGAACAGTTGCGGAGCTGTAATTGATGTTAGAGCGTTGCAAAACCTGCTGGGAACTAACAGGTTTACCATATGTGATATACTCTTTAACGATGCAATAAAGTATCTTCACCTGTCTGTTATTGAGTTTTGGCTTTTTCTCGGAATCTCTGGCGCTCATTAGCACTCACCTCAATAGACTGCTAATCTATATTAGCATTTTGTTTTCTTGTTGTCAAGCTCTCCAATAGGTGATAAAATACAACCATTGAAAGGGGGGTGATCGATGAAGTTATCCCGCGTAATTGAGCTCCTCGGTGATCTCGTCCTTCAAACGGTAAATTTGGATGGAACTAACCCAGAGATTTCTTCAGTTGCTAGTAACTCCCGTTTTCTAAAGCCCAATGACCTCTTTATCTGTATTAAAGGAGCCTACTTCGATTCTCACGTGCTTGCAGAAGATCTTCAGGAAAAGGGTGCGATTGCTTTAATTGCGGAAGATCCCATTGTTTCAAACCAAATAAGAATTCCTATTATTTACGTCAGAAGCAGCAGAAAGGCAGAAGCGCTGTTGTTTATGGAGCAAGCGGATCACCCCTATGAAAAGCTTATCACTATCGGTGTTACTGGCACTAACGGAAAGACGACCGTCACTTCCCTTGTAAAGCATGTTCTTGACACTTTTGAAAAAAACTGCTCTCTTGTAGGGACCGTAGTCAACTACATTGCGGGAAAAGAATCGAGAAATCCAAAAAATACGACGCCAGGGGCTCCTACTCTCGCGAAATATCTCAAGAAATCCGTTGAGGAAAATTATGAGTATTTTGTAATGGAAGTCTCTTCTCATGCTTTGGCTATGCATAGGGTTTCAGGTATGCAGTTTGATGTTGCCGCTATTACCAATATAACCCGTGATCATCTCGATTTTCACGAGTCCTTCGAAGACTACTATGCTACAAAGCTAAGGCTTTTTAATTTGATGAAACCTTCGGGAAAAGCCGTGGTCAACGCCGACCGAATAAACATAGCTAATATTCCTCTACAGCGGGATCAAATCTTAACTTATGGCTTTGGAGACGAATCAGATTACAGGATAGAAAATCTTGAGATGACACGTTCAGGCATGTACTTCGACATAGCAACTCCTTTTGGTTCTACACAGAAGGTTTACACCAGATTGATAGGAGAACATAATGCTTATAATGTAGCAGCCGTCATTGCGATTATGGAGGCGCTGAACTATGACACAACACACGTTATCGAAGCCATTTCCACCTTTACTGGTGTTCCGGGAAGATTTGAATTCGTTGAAGAGGCTTCCAAATATGGATTTGAAGTGGTTGTAGATTTTGCACATACTCCAGATGCATTGGAAAAGCTATTGAAAACCGCCCGAAGGCTCGTTGAAGGGCGGATTATACTTGTTTTTGGAGCCGGAGGAAATGCTGACAAGGGAAAACGCCCGCTTATGGGTGAGGTAGCATCGAGATTCTCCGATGTGGTG
>QNAR01000132.1 GCA_003643975.1 Thermotogae bacterium
AATTGACCCTCCAATTGTTGCCATATTACGCAACTGCCAGCTGGCGACCTTGGAAAAAGCATTAAAGAAAAAATCCCCGTAATGCTTACGAACGAGTTCGTTTTTTCGAAAATCTTCAATTTTTACCATAGCACCAACTACCAGGTTATCATCCTTTTCTGAAATAGTATTCAACCCGACATTTTCGAGGTCAATGATTCTTTCAATCGAAGATGATTTCATCAAAGCAACCGTAGTCCCACCGGCAAGGAAAACCGAATGCGCTCTGTCTTCATTAAACAGCTCAAAGGCTTCTTGAACCGTGGTAGGCTTAAAGTATTCTTTCACATTTGCAAGCATCACAACACCTTCTTTCTCCAGAAGTCAAAAGCACTTTTCAAAAGGTTTTTTATGACTTCCTTTCTATACCATGCAGAAGCTCTTATGTCGTCAATCGGTGAAACATATTCCAAACAACGTTCCATAAATTCATCCATCACTGTGATAATCCCATTGCTTCTTTTAAAATAGCGCTCGGCTTTGTAAGCTCTTACAACAGTAGGGGCAACAGAACCAAAAGCTATTCTCAGGTTATCCCCTTTTATTAAAAGCCCCAGTGAAGCGATTGCAATGGCCATAGCTGTTCTTTGACCAACTTTGTAAAACAACGGATGCCAGCTTCCTGACTTCTCGAATTCCACGGCTCTCACAAATTCACCCATAGACAACGCAGTTTTGCCAGGGCCCTTGATAAATTCTTCAATGGGAAGCTTGCGTTCTCCTTTTGGGCCATGTATAACCACTTTTGCATTAGACAAATATAGAGGAATAAGGGAATCACCAGCTGGCGATGCGTTGACAACATTTCCCACAATTGTCCCGCGATTTCTTATCTGAGGGGAACCGATTTCTTTTAATGCCATGAGCATAATAGGAGAATGCTCTTTCAACACATTAGAATTCAAGGCCATTGAATGTGTAACTCTACAACCAACCCGAATACGGTCGCCTACATCGGTAATTTCATTCATACCCTGAATCTTTGACAAACTGATAATCTTGTCAGGATTTATCCTTCCAGCTCGTATGCGCACAAGTAAATCGGTTCCACCGGCCATGATTTTTGCATTTTCGCGCATTAACAAAGTCATAAGCTCATCTTCAGATTCAGGTAGAAAAACATCAAACCCCACCGCTACACCCCCTAAGTTTCTACATTTCTTTCTTTCTTTTTTCAAATATTATTTCAGCAGCAATGGCAATGGCTATTTCACCTGGTGTATTCGCACCTATGTCAAGGCCAATAGGAGTAGATATCCTTTTCCAATCTTTCTCAGTGAATCCTTCAGCTATGAACTGTTCTTTTAACTCCGCGTTTTTCTTTTCTGAGCCAATCATTCCGATGTACCGTGGAGATTTTGAAAAGCAGATTTTCAACGCTTCAAGATCCCTGATATGGCCTCTGGTAACTATCACACAGAAATCGCCGGGTTTTATTTCTGGAAATCCCGTCTTTTTGCCATAATCAACCTTGTATGTTTTGGCACCCTGTATGCGGGATAAAAAAGTTTCGTCATCGTCGATCACAGTGCAGTTCAGCCCGGCAACTCTGAAAACCGAAAGAAGCAAAGACGTGATATCTCCTGCACCGAAAATGTGCACCATCGGCCCTACACCTTGGTACATGAAAAACACCTCGGTTCTTTCGCCACATGTTGCTCCATGTTTTCCAGCGTCTGATCTGAACTCGGTGAAGCGTTCAAGAAAAGATTCGCCGTTATACAAAGCTCTTCTGAAATTGCGTTGCACAAATTCACCAAAAGCTCCTTTGAGGTTGCCATAAACTTCACCATTCTCATCCATCGCATATATTTCACCGGGGTTTCGGAAACTCGATGATTTTGCTGAAACCACTATTGCCAAAACATATTCTTTATTATCCGAGAGTTGTTTCATCAATTCTTTGAGGGTTTTCAAGAAATTTTTCAGCCTCCTTAAGATCCTCAGGGGTATCAACATCGAATATATGGCGCCAACTTCCTTCAAGGTACCTAACCTTTACCTCCTGTGCCGCGATGAGTTGCTTAATTCCCCGATCTCCTTTCAAGCTCAACACCCTGTCGAAATATCTTTTTGGAACATATGTTGGGAACCCCTTTATACCGTTGTAGCGAAAAGCTATGATACAATTCGGATCTTTCTGTATAACCTTCAATAACCTCTCAATGTCTGTTACCATTAGAAAAGGCATATCCCCCAGTAATATAAAAAAACCGTCATAGCCTTCTGATAGAACTTCATTTACCGCAATTATCAAACTTGTTGCAAGGCCATTTTCATAGTTATTATTAATCAAAATCTTGAACCTTTCACACTTAACGATATCTAATGGAAAATAAGGATTTACAACGAGTATTTTTTTACCATAGCTTTCAATACAGAATTCATTTAGCACATAGGAAATAAGTGGCTTTCCTTTGAGTTGTGATAAGAGTTTCCTGCTTCCAAACCTCTTTGATGCACCGGCAGCAAGAATCACAATGGCAATTTTTTCTCTATCCATCGCCCTTTAACTTCTCAGCTGCGAGTTCAACAGCTTCAATTATTTTATAATAACCTGTGCATCTGCAAAGATTTCCTTCAAGTGCTTTTTTTATCTCTTCGCGCGTAGGTGAAGGATTGTTATCGAGTAATACCTTGGTAGACATAACCATGCCTGGAGTACAGAATCCACATTGGATAGCACCAGCTTCCACAAACGCTTCCTGAATTGGGTGCAACTTTTCACCAGGTCCTTTCAAGCCTTCAATAGTCCAAACGTCTTTTCCATCGAGTTCGGCGGCTAACATTAAACAGGAATGCACATTTAAGCCATCCACAATGATAGTACAGGCACCACATTCACCTTCACCACAGGCCTCTTTAGGACCGGTCAACCCCAGTTCATCTCGAAAAAAGTCAAGAACTCGCTTATCTGGCCTGACATCATATTTTACTTTTTCTCCATTCAAAGTAAACTCAACTATCATTTTTTATCGCCTCCCTGACTCTGTCCAAGTTTGCAGGCACTTTTTTAAGAGACTTGAGTATTTTCAGTGGAGCCTTAAGATCCTTCAATCCATTGCCGGTTATAACTATCGCTACACGTGTAGAATCGGTGAACAATCCCTTGCGATGAAGTTTTTTGAAACCAGCAAAAGCTGTTGCCCCAGCTGGTTCAGCAAAAACGCCCGTTGTTTTTGCCAGTTCAATTATACTATCCAGTATTTCTTCGTCTGAAACCCTTACAAAGAGTCCATTGTTTCTCTTGGTATAGAGACACGCTTTCAAAAAGTCTCGAGGTTTACCAACCGAGATGCTATCAGCTACGCTGAACGCAGAAATATCCTCCGGTTCAAAAGGCTCGCCTTTTTCATAAGCCCTGATTACCGCATCGGCTCCTTCAGCCTGCACTCCCACCACCGTTGGCATCTTATCGATGAGTTTGGCTTCCTTGAGGTCCATAAATCCTTTGTAGAAACTGCTCAATACCGTTCCATCGCCAACGGAAACGAAAACAAAGTCAGGCAATTTCCAATTCAACTGAACAGCCATTTCAAGAGCACCAGTCTTCTTTCCTTCGAGCAAATAAGGGTTAATGGCACTATTTCGACAATACCAATTCTCCTTGAGTCCTATCTTCATGGAAATATCAAAAGCTTCGTCGTAACTCCCGTCTATTGGAATCACGTTTGCACCATAAACTTGCAACTGAGTTAATTTTGCCGTTGGAGCGGAAGCTGGAACGAAAATATAACTTTCCAGTCCCGAAGCAGCACATAAGCCTGATAACGAACTTGCGGCGTTTCCTGTTGAGGCGCAGAAAAGGGTGTCATAGCCTTTTTCCACCGCTTTGGCTACTGCGACTGCACTGGCCCTATCTTTAAAAGACGCAGTGGGATTTCTCCCATCATCCTTGATGAATATCTTGCCAACTCCTAATTTTCCCGCTAGATTTGTAGAATCATACAAGGGTGTGTTTCCAACGAGAAGAGGGGGTCTCCATCCATTTTCGCGTATAGGAAGAAGTTCTTCAAATTGCCATATCCCTTTTGGCGAAAATTCCTCATAGTGCTCTTTTTTGATGGTTTTTTTTAGGTAATCAGGATCATAGACGATTTCAAGCGTCCCCATTCTATCTCCACAATGTGGACAGGTATATTCAACCTCAGAGGGATCATATTCCTTGCCACAATGGAGACAGCGTAAAAGAAATCTCTTCACAGTAGTACACCCCCGATTGCTTTTACAGGGCACCGGCTTTGACATAATCCACAACCAAAACACTCTTCTGAAGCCACAACTACGGCGTTGTTTTTTATAGATAGAGCAAAATATGGGCATACATCTACGCAAAGGCCACATAGTGTACATTTTTCCTTGTCTATAACCGGAAGCCGCTTTTCGTAACTGGTCTTGTTATTGGAATATTTAGCAGTTCCAATTATCTCTCTTACGTTGTGTACCTCAATTTCCTGAAGTTTTTTTGGAAGATCATCAATGATCCGTTTGTAAATGCTTTTTCCTCTAATCAAAGCTGCCGATAAAAACTGAACAGCAGTCGCGCCAGCCATCAAGAAATCAATGACATCCAAGGCACTCGATATACCGCCCACGCCTATAATGGGTAGAGAAGTCGATTTAGCAACTCGTTTTACCATAGCAAGAGCAAGGGGTTTTATTACCGGACCGCTTATCCATCCAAAACCATCTTCGCTTCCAAGGTAAGACCTTTTTAGCTTGCTGTTTAAAGGGTAAGCGGGCCCAAGTGAATTCATGATAACAATGCCATCCCCACCGGCTTCTTCAATGGTTTTCGCCATGCCTTCTGGATCAGGCACTGAGGGATCGAATTTCAAAAAAACTGGTTTTCTAGTGTGTTTCTTCACGGCTTTTATCAGCTGTTTCATCAATTTTGGATCATCAGCAACATAATGTGTCGATAACTCAAATCCATCAGCGAATCCATCAAATCTTGGCACTAAAAGATTGAGATCTTCTACTGTATACCCCAAGCTGACAATTAGAGGAATCCCACTTTCCGCACGATATGCTGGCAGAAATTCATTTTCCCACTTTTCGGGCGGAAATTCGGTCCACAATTCAGTATTCATGACATAGTTGTTTCCTGCAATTATACACGGTCTGGGTACCTCAGCGGCTTTTGTAGATATGGTCTTCGTAACCATA
>QNAR01000133.1 GCA_003643975.1 Thermotogae bacterium
ACATTGGTGGGCTTGAAAGAGTTTTGAAAATCACCGGAAAAACAAAAGTTTTCACAGGTCCGGGTTGTCTTTTGCCACGATACAGCGGCCCAAGGCGTGCGGGGCCTCCCGAAGCCAAGAAACATTATGAAAGTCTTGGTGCCAATTTTGAAGAAATCAGCCAGTTCAGCTCGCCAGAAGAAAACATCTTCTTCCTTCCTGCAGTTCCTTTCAGGACTTCAGAAAGGCCCCCGGTGAAATTCAAACGGATGGGCGGTGAGGAAAGGATTCGTGATCTCTTTGAAGATGAGCTTGGGTTAATCGTTGTTGAAAAAGGCGAAGCAACCTTGTTCACTGGTTGTTCTCATAGGGGAATTGGCAACATACTGCTGGAAGCCGTCGGGCACAAAAAAATAAAAACAGTTGTTGGAGGTCTCCATCTATTATACAAATCACGTTCTGAAATTGAAGAAGTTTGTCAATTAATCAAAGAACTATATGTGGAAAACTTTTACATAGGGCATTGCACAGGAGATCTGGCAATAAAAACCTTTACTGAAAAGCTACCCGTTATTGTAGAGGAGTTAAAAGCCTGGAAAACAATCAAACTATGACTTACAAACTTTTTTCTATCTCCTCGTTGATTTTTCCAGCTCTGATATAGGTATCCAAAATGGTTTTCATGATAGTGCCCCGTAAACCCTCTCTTTCAAGGGAATAAATTCCTTCGATAGTGGTACCCGAAGGTGATGTCACGAGGTGGCGGAACTCTCCCGGGTGGTTGCCTTTTACTTTCAGGAGTTCCACAGAACCGATGATGGTGTCGAGGATTAGCTCTCTCGCTTTATCATAAGAAAGCCCCATTTTAAGGCCAATATCTATCAAAGCCTCTACAATTACGAAAATAAATGCAGGACCACTTCCGCTCAATGCTGTTACCGCTGCGAAATCCCTTTCTTTGACCTCAACTGTGTTTCCAATAGCACCAAGCAACTCTAAAACCAAATCCCTCTCATTTTTCGAAACAGCTGATGAGAAGCTAACTCCAGTAACACCTTTGCCTATCATTCCCGGAATGTTGGGCATAATTCGTACAACTTTCTCTACATTCAATTCTTCCTCTATAACCTTTATGGAAATTCCTGCCATCGTGCTGACCACAACTTTACCTGTAAAATCCACTTCCTTTATCTGCTCGAAAAGAGCAGAAACGTCTTGTGGCTTGACGGCCAGGAAAACGATTTTGGCTTGTTCACAAACCTCAGCGCCGCTGCTGCAACATACAACGTTGCCGAGCTCCCGGTAAGGGTCAAGTTTTTGAGGCGATCTGTTGAAAACATACAGCTTTAGTGGCGATTCCATTTGTAAAAAGCGCTTCAAAAGAATGCTCCCGATATTTCCTATACCTATAATACCTACTTTCATTTCTCTCACCTCTATGATTTATGGTTCCAATTATACACAATATGTGGTAGGTATTACAAACAATATTCGACATTTTTCGAAAAACACTCTATATAATTCACCAAAAACTCTCATGATAATTGGTAAAATAATTATAAAAAGTAGACAGGGGTGTTTAGATGTTTGAAAAGCTGGATTCATCCTTTTTGAAATGTCTTCTCCAAAAGCAAAAAAATGCACTGCTGCTTTTTGATGCGCAGGGTAAGCTAAAAGCCTGGAATAATAGTGCGCTCGAAATTATAGGACTTCAAAATAAAGAACTCGAGAACTTGACTTTTACGGGCTTATTCGTTACACCAAATTCCGAAAAAGTCCTTTCCAGTCTCTTGAAGGGGAAAAGGAACTCCATCTGCTTTGAAGCGGTTCTGAACGCTGAGAAATCTTTGGAAGTTGATTGTGAATCCATCAAAGCTCCTTCCAGCCAAACCTTTGTGCTTTGTACATTTCGCCCTTCTTCAAGCAGGGAGACCGATTTTGGCAAAATAACCGAAGTTGAAAACTGGTTCAATGTCCTGGCAGAGACAGCCCCAATGGCCATTTTGATCTATCAAAATAACAAATGGATCTATGCAAATTCCATGGCTGAAAAAATAAGCGGCTACACAAAAAAAGAACTGCAATCAATGAACTTCTGGGAGCTCGTTAAATCAGATTACAGGCAATTTGTCAAGGAAACCGGCGCCAAAAGACAAAAAGGCGAGAAAAGTACAGAGTGCTATGAATTGGAGATAATCAACAAAGCTGGCAAAACGAAATGGTTGTACCTGACAAGCGATACCACAGTGTACAAGGGTAAACCGGCAGGTATCGTTGTAGCTATGGATATTACCACACAAAAAGAGATTGAAAAGGCCCTAAGGGAAAGCGAAGAGAAATTCCACAAGTACTTCGAAATGGCACAAGTTATAAACCTCGTTCTCGATAAAAAAGGAAATGTTAAGCTCATTAACAAAAAGGGAATAAACCTTCTTGGCTATGAAAAAAAGGAAATAATCGGGAAAAACTGGTTTAAATTCATTCCGGATAACGTGAAAGAAGAAGTCAAAGCTGTATTTGAAAAGTTGCTAAAGGACCCATCTAAAGCAGGTTTTTTTGAAAACCCCATAATTGACGCTAAAGGAAATAAAATAATGATTTCCTGGAGAAATGCTGTTATTTACAACGAAAAAGAAGAGATTGAAGCGGTTTTATCTTCGGGAATGGATGTCACACGTGAAAAGGAAATGCTCGAACAAATCAATAAATATAAAAACCTTTACGAAGTGCTTCTTGAAATCACTTCCGCTGCGCTGAAAAAGGGCTGGACAGAAGAGGATTATCAATCTCTTCTTGAAAAAATAGTGAATGTGATTCCAGAAGCTCAGGCAGGGAGCGCTGTCATTAAGAACGATGGCCGATTTTATTTTGTTGCCAGTGTTGGCTATGATTTTGAGAAATTGCGCAAAATAAGCTTCTCAGAACGGGAAATCATGAGCTATTCAAGCCAACCCACTTTTGTAAGGTTTTCCGAAATTGGGTTTAAAAGAGAAGACAAGAGAAATGAGATATTTAAACAAATAGGTACTACAAGAATAAAGTCTGTTTTGATTATTCCCATATATATTGGAAAAGAACCAGTCAGCATTATTTTCCTTGACAATTTCGATAGCTACGAAGCTTTTGATGATATCGAGCTAGAATTCGCCAAACTGATAAAAAGGCATATGGAGCTGCTCCTGTTAAAAGTCAAGACAGAGAACCAGCTTCTCTATGCAACGGAACACGACCCACTGACCGGCGTTCTAAATAGGCGCGCCTTTGCGAAAATGGCCGAAGGGATAATCAATTTATCGAAGCGGTATGGTCACACTTTCAGTGTCATGTATCTTGACTGTGATGGATTCAAACAAGTGAACGACAGCTACGGACATGATATTGGGGACATTCTTTTAAACAGGATCTGCCGACGTATTGAAAGGCTAATAAGAGAAAGCGATATCTTTGCAAGAGTCGGAGGCGATGAATTCCTGATCCTTCTGCCTGAAACAGGGTCTGAAAGCGCAAAAATGTTGTCTGAACGCATTAAAAACATCTTGAGCAAAGAATTCGTTATAAACAACCATAAAGTAAAGATCTCAATGAGCATAGGCATAGCTTCTTTTCCCAAAGATGGCGAAGATATAGAAACCCTAACGCAACTTGCGGATAGGAGAATGTATCTGTCAAAGAAAAACACCAAAACAAGATAACTATACTTACCTTTTTTAATTAGCCTCCATTGGTACTTCTTAAATGAGACAATAACGTGATAAAATTTGTTGAGGCTGTTTACATGAAAAACATATTTTTATATTTATTTTATTTTTTATTCTCATTTGTAGTGTTGTATTTACTATATCAAGCGGGCGGGGTTATCAGGCATCCTCCGGTTATTGAATCTTCTTACGTCATAGGAGAAAAACTAATCCTGAAACTTCCACGCCTTAAATACGAAAAGCTCCACAACATTTCTCATTCAAGAGGTTTGGAGCTTGAAAACCGCATTTTGAACCTCGAAGGCGATAAATACATATTCAGAATAATTGCTGAAAAAGGCTCCATATCTCTTGATTTTGATGGACTGTACAGATATTCCAAAAGCTATGAATTTATCTTTAAACCCTGGCAAGATGAAGACAAAGACGGATATCCTGATTCCATGGTACTGCACGGTGAAGACAAAGAGAATTTCATAAACTGGTTCCTCAACATAGCCATATATCAGTTTTTGAACCCATCGCCGAAATGGCCGTCCAACCAAAGGGATTGCGCGGGATTGATTCGCTTCGCTTTCAAGGAAGCACTCAAAAAACACGACGAGAACTGGTATCAGTACACAGGAATAGACCCGGAACTATGGTATGAAAAAACCGGAGTTGACTTAAAAAAAATTCCAGACATCCAGGCTTATAATTATCCTGACGTACCGGGAGCTGGCACCCATATATTTCTTTCGGATGAATCGAAGCTGAGCACCTTTGCCAACGCTTATACCCTTTTAAAATACAATACCGGATTTGTAAGCCGCAACCTCGAAGACGCACAGCCAGGTGATGTTCTGTTCTTCCAGCATTCCAATCCTGTAACCTTTCATTCGATGATCTTCACAGGTGATGGCCTGATTTACCACACTGGTCCCAATTCTGCTAACGACCCGGGAAAGATAAAACTCTGGAAAGTGGAAGACTATTTAAGGCTCATGCCGGTGCAGTGGCTGCCGATTCCAAAGAATACCTACTTTCTCGGAGTGTACCGCTTCAAAATATTGGGAAACCTATAGCAGGAATCTTTTGGAGGTGGGGAAATGAAACGCTTATTGAGTATTGTACTTTTGATTGTTGTAGCAGCAACACTTTCATTTGCTTTTGAAGTAATCGATAGTCACGGAAGGGCATTTGAAGGTATATTCTACGAATATATTCCAGGAGAAGGGAAAAACCCGAGGATCGCACCAGAGCTATACGAAGAAAAAATATCCGTGAAAGCCTATTACCTCTCGCCAAAAAACCTGTTTGGCGCAGTTCATTTATCTGACATCGCCCTTCCAGATGCTCCATCAACCGAAACGGAATTTGTGGCTCATTCAGGAACGAGAATTGAATTATCATCGGAATTTCTGGGAAATTTCTCGCTTGTTCAGATAACCACCGAAAAAATGAGCAGAAAATTTCTTTACCTGCGCAAAACACTGACGCCAAAAGCCATTATCTTCGGCAATAAGGTCATATTAAAGCTCTGGAACAG